>JBBRIB010000242.1:0-5481 GCA_038221745.1 Verrucomicrobiales bacterium | reverse complement strand
GTCCCGCTTGGCCCAGCCGGGGAATGCGTGGTGCCGGAGATTGCGCGCCAGGCGGATGCGAGAAGTGAGGACGGCACCATGCTCCCCTTGCCCGCCGGTCATCCAATCGGCGGGGTGCTTGATGAGGGTGCTGAAGCGCATCATGGGGTGAGTTGGTTAAGGGATGGATTGGTGGCCTAACTGATTGCTTGATCGAGGTTGCGGATTTCGTCACGGATCCCAGCGGCCTCCTCATAACTTTCTGAAGAAATCGCCTGATCAAGCCGGGTGCGGAGTTCTTCGATGCGCTGGCTGCGGAACTGCATGGCCATCAGCCCTTCCGGCACCTTGCCGATGTGGCAGCAGCCTTTGTGCATGCCGCGCACCATCTGGGTGACTTCATCGCCGAAAGTGACGTAACATTCGCTGCAGCCAAAGCGCCGCACCCGCCGCAGATCATCCAAGGTGAAGCCGCAGGTGGCACAGGATTTGCCATTACCAGACGATGCGGTGGCTCCTGTAGGCTGCTTGCTGCCAAGACCGCCGGGCAAGCCACCCAAGAGCAAATCCGCAAGAGAAAAGCCCGTCGGGTCCGTGACTCCCCGTTCCTTCGCACAAGAATCGCAAAGGCAGACTTTTTTCATCTGGCCTTCGACAAGTTGGGTGAGGAAGACGGTGGCCTTCTCTTGGCAGAAATCACATTTCATAAACAGTGAAGTTATAACATCTAAGCAAAGGGAGTGCCAGTGCTGATTGCAAGTTGGTGAAATGCTTCAAGAAAACGGGCGGTGAAAGGGCCGGGCTTGCCGGTTCCGATGATGCGGCGATCCAGCGCGACGACCGGGATGACCTCTGCGGCCGTGCCTGTGAGGAAACACTCGTCTGCCGTGAAGATATCGTAGCGGGTGAGCGAGCACTCTTTGAACGGGACACCGAGTTTTTCGGCAAGCTCGATGATGACGGTGCGGGTGATGCCATCGAGCGCCCCATCGGAAATCAGAGGGGTGAGTAAAGTGCCGTTTTTCAGGATGAAATGGTTATCTCCGGTGCACTCGGCCACGAAGCCCTGCTCATTGAGCATGACGGCTTCGAGGGCATTTGCCTGGATGGCCTCCACCTTGGCCATGATGTTGTTGAGGTAATTGAGGGATTTCACTTGCGGCATCAAGGCACCGGGTGCCGGGCGGCGGGTGGCGCAGGTGATGATCGAAAGTCCATTTTTGTAATGTTCATCCGGGTAGAGCTTGATGGTGGAGGCGATGATAAACATCGTAGGCACCGGACAAAGGTAGGGATTGAGCCCCAATTCGCCGGCACCGCGGGTGACGACGAGGCGAATGTAGCCATCCGCCAGTCCATTGGCGGCGACGGTTTCACAGGTGAATTTGCAAACCTCTTCCTGGGTCCATGGCAGATTCAGGATGATCGCACGCGAGGAATCGAACAATCTGCGGATGTGCTCTTCAAGACGGAAGATTCTCCCATTGTAAAAGCGGATGCCTTCAAAAACGCCGTCTCCGTAGAGAAGGCCGTGGTCAAAGACCGATACCTTCGCTTCAGATTCATCTACCAATTTGCCGTCGAGCCAGATTTTCATATGAGATTCTTCGGAGAGGTTAAAGATAGATTCGCAGCTGGCAAGCGGGAGATTGCAGAAGATTCATTCTTTTGTAGGCGAGGGCCAGGATTTGAAGGGATGGCTTGCGAGGTAGGAATTGAAATAACGCGGATCTGAAGAAACTTCCGTGAGCTCCCAAGGAGGCAGTTCGGGAGAGTCTGATTCGTTGGAAAGCTCCACTTCCGCCATGATCAGACCCTCGTTTCCGCCATGAAACACATCGATCTCCCAAACATAACCATGATGAAAAATACGATAGCGGGTTTTATCGATGATGGTTGGTAAGCAGAGTTCAAGCAGCGACCGCGCTTGCTCCGAGGGAATCTCGAATTCGAATTCCGCACGGGTGATTCCAGAGTTACGGCCCTTGATGGTGAGCCAGGCCGTTTTTCCCGCCGCTCTTACCCTCACCGTCCGGTCCGGATCAAGCGAAAGATAGCCCTGTGCGATCCGCATGCCCGCCGCGCCTTCGCGCCAGTCCGCATTGCCGACTAAAAATTTCCTTTCGATTTCGGCAGCCATTTGGATTCAAGGTTCCGGGGATATCTCTTCGGGGTCCGTAATGATTCCCCAATTCAACGGCCCATGGTCCAGCCGTTGCACTTCACTGGCGTAAACGGCATCCTCATTCTTGGGATCGAGTTCCGCGGCAAGCTGGGTGAAATAGCGGGCGACTTTTTTATTTTCACCGCCCTCTTGTTTTTCCAGCACTTGGCCCCGGGTGAGAAGCAGTCTGGCAAAGGTTTGAGGCGTGTAATTGCCTTCCGTGCGTTCGGGGAGGAACCCTTTGGCCAACTGAAAATTCGCCACCACCGCCTTTTTGTTGCGGGGAGAGAGCTGCAATGCGAGACCGATCATCCGGCGCGCCGCCATCACCGCTGCGGGTGCCGCTTTTGTCTGTGACACATGATTGGAGGCGATGATGGCCAGATTCGTCGCATAGTCCTCACGCTCCGATTCCAACAAACCCAGCTCATTCGAAAACAAACTCACCCTCACCTTTGGCGGTTCCCACTGAAAAGCAGCCAGCGCCTCGTCAGCCAAAGCCGCAACCGCTGTCGCACAAAAAAACACTGTGACTTGCCAAATACGCATCATCGGCGCTAAGGATGGGAGAACCTCGATTGAAGGCAAGTGGCAATTCCTCATTCATCCCTGCAAAAATCCGATCTCCGCAATACCATGCGGCGAGTCCTTCGCGAAGCACAGCCATGCTCGGAACCCGTCTGCGAGCAACTTCACCAATGGCTCATCGGCCACCGTTCCCTCCGCACCATCGCCGCCTTCGCCGCACTCCCCGGCGAGGTCGATCTCTCAAGCTTCATCGCCAGGCATCCGCACATCCGGTGGGCCTTCCCCCGCGTCTCGGGCGAGAAATTGATTTTTCACCAAGTGCGGAATCCAGCGTCCGAGCTGGTGGGCGGAAATTTCAATATCCTCGAACCGTCCCCCACCCTGCCGGAAATCACTACTGCTGAAATCGATGCTTTCCTCTGCCCCGGCCTCGCGTTCGATTCCACCGGCGGGCGCCTCGGCCGTGGCAAAGGTTTCTATGATCGCATTCTCACGCACGCGCGGCCCAATGCCCGTAAAATCGGTGTTTGCTTTCCCTTCCAACAAGTCCCGGACACCTTCCCGGAGCCGCACGATGTCCCCATGGACACCATCATCTGCGGCTGACGGCTCATTTCTCAGCCCTTTTTTGCAGCGGCACGCTTTTGCGCCAAAATCCACTTCAAGAGTCCTCCCACCGAGCAACTATCTTCCAACGGATGCCGCAGCGTGGCATCCACGAGGATCTGATAGTGATTGCGCCGCCCGTCCCGCTCACGCTCCAGCACCCCCGCACTTTCGAGATCTGCCAGAATCCGCTGCACCGCCCGCTCGGTGATGCCCACCTGCTGCGCCAGATCCCGCACCCGCAGCGTGGCATCCGCCGCCAGACAGACCAAAACATGCGTGTGGTTCGTCATATACGTCCACACAGGCCCCGCTGTTTCCGGCGGCGGGATTTTTTTCAACTTGGTGGTTGACGGTGGACTTTCAATACGTGACAACTTTTTCATGCTTTGCGTTTCCTGCTTCGGGCTTCCGCAAAAATCTACCATTATTCCGCCATCCGCCAACTTCTAATTCCTGTGCCTCTATTCGACTCCCTCATTCAAAGCCTGCTCTCCCCCATGGTCCTCGCCTTCCTGCTCGGGATCATCGCCTCCCTCATTAAGAGCGATTTGAAATTCCCGCCCGAGCTCTACTCCGCGCTTACCATCTATCTCCTCTTTGCCATCGGCCTCAAGGGCGGTGCCAAGCTGGTGGGCCTTTCCTTCGCCGAGATTTGGCTGCCGATGACGGTGGCCATCGTCCTCAGCCTCGCGATTCCGCTCTGGTGTTTTGCCATCCTCAGGAAGATGGGGAAATTCGATGGAGTGAACTCCGCCGCCCTTGCCGCCCACTACGGTTCGGTCTCCGCCGTCACTTTCGCCGAGTGTGTCGCTTTCCTGGATCTGATGAATATCACCAGCGAGCCGTTCATGCCCGCCATGCTCACCGTGATGGAGGTGCCCGCGATTCTCGTGGCCATCCTGTTGGTCGGTCGCAGCGCCGTCGGCTCAGGCGGCGGCTCATGGGGCAAGGTCATCCATGAATTGATCTCCGGCAAAGGTGTGGTCCTCCTCCTCGGCGGCATGGCCATCGGCTTGCTCAGCGGCACAAAAGGTTTCACCCAAGTGGCCCCGCTCTTTGACACTCCGTTCCGGGGCGTGCTCACTCTTTTCCTTCTTGAAATCGGCCTCATCACGGGTCGCAGTCTGGGAGATGTGGAAAAAGCCGGGAAATTCCTCGTCGGCTTCGCCCTCATCATGCCCATGATTCACGGCATCCTCGGTGCTTGGATTGGCCACGCCATCGGCCTCAGCGTGGGCGGCACCACCTTGCACGCCACTTTGGCAGCCAGCGCCTCCTACATCGCCGCGCCTGCCGCCATCCGCGTGGCCCTGCCGCAGGCTAATCCAGCGCTCTACTTCACCGCCTCACTCGCCCTCACCTTCCCATTCAATGTGGTGATTGGCATCCCCACCTACTTCGCTTTTGCCACTTGGCTGCACGCCAGTTGAGCGATCACACCCAGGTGGGTAAATTCATGCGGAACTCGGGGATCCTCGCAAAAATCCACTCCCCCTCCGCAGTTTCCCCGAAGAACGCGCCGGTGGCCGAGGCCCCTTTCGCCACCACATGATAGCTGTTATAGGAGAAGTGGCCGCCAGGCTCGATTGAGGGAGTCTGGCCCACCACCCCATCGCCTTCCACCACGGTGACTTCTCCTTCGTCTTCCTGCACCACCCACTTGCGGCCACGGATGATCACAGGCACGGGTGAATCATTGTGAATGGAAATGAAATACACAAACGGGTGCGGTTTTTCATCGGGCGCGTCAAGGCTCGGCATGTAGATGACATCATCCACCTTCACCCTAAGTCCTTCGAATTCGCGGATTTCGCCTCCCATGGCTGCTATCGTTTGACCGCATTTTAAAACTGCCAAGCACGAAAAGCCTTCCTCTGGAAATTTCACCTCACCCGTCGGGAAAGCCTGATGAAATTTTCCGTTCGCGCATCTCGATAAACCGGGCATTCCTATTGGCATGTCTGTTGACAACACGCCATCATCCTATGCCCACACCACCTCACCTCTCGCGGGTCGCGTTTTCCTCGTGGCCATCGGCCTCAGCGTGGGCGGCACCACCTTGCTCGCCACTTTGGCAGCCAGCGCCTCCTACATCGCCGCGCCTGCCGCCATCCGCGTGGCCCTGCCGCAGGCTAATCCAGCGCTCTACTTCACCGCCTCACTCGCCCTCACCTTCCCATTCAATGTGGTGATTGGCATCC
>JBBRIB010000241.1:0-5482 GCA_038221745.1 Verrucomicrobiales bacterium | reverse complement strand
GAAATCAGACCCAGCGCCAGCAATGCGGAGCCACCGATGAGCACGAAGCTCTCCGGTTCCGCATTGGCTTCTTCGAGAAACGCACCCAGGGCGGAAAGCGCTTCGTTGAGGTTGTTGCTGGAAATTCTGGTCATTGGATCGGTAAAAAATGCGAAAATTATATTCGCTTAATAAGTTACTTATTTTCGTTGTCAATTTAAATGCTCAAATTGAACAGTTCAATTGTGTTTAAAGGGTGCGGGATGTTCAAAGTCCAAGTTCTTTCAGGTGGTCGTTCATGTTCTCCCGCACGGTAGTGAACTGAGATTCCAAGGTGGAGATTTCCTTTTTCACCGCCTTGAGATCAATTTCCTTCTCTTCCTCGAAGGTATCGACGTAGCGCGGGATGTTGAGGTTGAAGCCGTTGTCGGCGAGTTCCTGCGGGGTCGCGCGGTAGGAGTATTTCTCGACGGTTTCGAAGGCGCGGTAGGTGGCGTCGATCTTGTCGAGGTGCTCGCCAGTGAGAATGGAGTTAGGCCTGATGGGCGGCCTTGAGTAGGGATTGTTCGAGATGGGTGGCGCGGAGAGTGGCGAGACGGGATTCCAAGGCGCGGGCTTCAAGAGTTTTCCTAACTCAGATTATCTACCAGAAATTCAAGCGACCCGTCACGACTAGGAACGTAGTAAAATTGAAGATTTCTACAATCGGCCCAAGAGCTCCGATTTTTTAGAATTAAATTCGTCTGGAGTCAGCACGCCGGCATTACGCTTGGCCGATCTTTTCCAAGAGTGCCAACACATCGGATGACGATTGCGAGTTCCCTTGCGGGCCTGACTGGGAGCTTGCGCGAAATTATTTTGCACTGCGGGCGCACCCTGGCTTTGCAAGCCGGGACCGGAAACCAAAGGCAGGCTAAGGCTTGAAACCGTGCCGAATTGACTGCTGAAAGTGAGCGAACTAAACTTCAGTGAAATTCCGAATACCGACGACCGCAGACACGAGAATAAGCGCCACCCAAAACGCCACCGGCCATAGTGGCCTGCGCTTCTTGGCATCCGCCACATCCCAGCGGCGAATCGCATCTTCTGCACCTTCATGGGGACTTCCCATCATCTCGCGGACCAAATGAGTGGCCGCGAGCTGCATTTCCACATCTTCCCGCAACGGGCGGACGGCAGATTCAATTGCGGGCGTTCTAAGATCAATCACAGCGCGAGCCTATGGATTCTCGCATGGATTACGCCTTGGAAATGCCCTCCACGATCAATTTTCCATGACACTAAATTTGTAAATTTACCCCTGAAGTTTAATGGATTCTCTTTCAATAGGCAAGGACGCTGAGATTTGGCACGCGAGTGAAGTGGGCGATGTTGGTGGTGACTATCGGCATTTGGTGAGCAAGGGCGGATGCGGCAATCCAGAGATCATTGGTGCCGATGAGCTGGCTTAGTGCACGTAGATGTTTAGTAGCTACTGCATATTGCTGGGCGGTGCTCTGATCCATCGGGAGAATGTCAAAACGGGCGAGCATGGCTGCACAGATGGGATCGGAAATATCGCCAAAACCTTCGGCGAATTCACCAGCGACTGTCCAACTGATGCAGGGCCGGACACTCGCGTTGTTTTTGAGAAACTCATGTGCTTTGCCGCGTCCGCGCTTCATTTCCCTCTCGAGATCGATGAGGAAGCAGGTGTCGAAAAGGTAGGCGCTCATGCCCAGGGATTATCAGGAGGACCGTCTGCGAGTTGAGCGGCTTCCAAGCGCTGAATTACTGCTTCATCAGCTGGGGGTGAAGCTGAGAGGGAATCCAATAAACCACCACAAGTCTTCCCCTGCCGGCTCCAAGCCGCTCGCTTAATGACGCGGGAAAACGATTCTTTTTCATTCAAACGTGCGCTTGCGAGGCGTTGATAGGCATCAAGATCAATGGAGATGGTTTTTGTAGCCATGCATGCAGCATACACAGACTTGTCTTAGGGTCAAGTTCAGAAACGTGAGACAGGATGGGTGTGATTAAGTTCGCCCGGCGACGGTCATCGCTGAGAAAAACGGAGAAAGCCCCGGTTTGTGGCCGGGGCTTCTAGTTCGAGGATGGGGCTTAACGGTTGCAGACCGCCGCCACGGGTTAGCGGACGGCGCGGTCTTCGGTGCCTTTCTGGGCGCGCTTGCGGACGTTGGCATCGAGGATGCGTTTGCGCAGGCGGATGTTGAGCGGGGTGGCTTCGACAAGTTCGTCGGCATCGATGTATTCGATGGCGCGTTCAAGGGAGAAGCGGAGGGCCGGGGTGAGCTTGGAGGTTTTATCCTTACCGGAAGAGCGCATGTTATCGAGGTGCTTTTCCTTAACGGGGTTCACCGGAAGATCGCCAACGCGGGGGTTTTCTCCCACGAGCATGCCGCCGTAAACCGCATCGCCCGGTGCGACGAACAGAATGCCGCGCTCTTCGAGAGTTTGCAGGGAGAACGGAGTGGCGGTGCCGGAATCCATGGAAACCAGGGTGCCGGTGGTGCGGTTTTGGATTTCTCCAGCGTGCAGGGCGTATTCCTTGAAGAGGTGGGACATGATGCCGTGACCGGAGGTGAGGTTCACAAGCTCGGTCTCGAAGCCGATGAGGCCGCGGGTGGGGATGGTGGCTTGGATGAAGACGCGGCCGCTGGCCTCGGTATCCATGTGTTCCATGAGGCCCTTGCGGTTCATGAGGATTTTCAAAATGCCTTGGGTGTATTCGCCCGGAGCTTCCACATAAAGAGTTTCGAAAGGTTCGAGGAGTTTGCCATTGTCGTCGCGGCGATAGATCACAACCGGGCGGGAAACGAGGACTTCGAAGCCCTCGCGGCGCATTTGCTCGACGAGCACGGCGATCTGCATGGCTCCGCGGGCGGAGACGTTGAAGACGCCGGACAGGTCGGTGTCTTCGACGGTGATGGAGATGTTGGTTTTCAACTCACGCATGAGCCGCTCGCGGATGGCGCGGGAGGTGACGTGTTTGCCTTCTTTACCGGCGAGCGGGCCATCGTTGATGGAAAACTGCATGGAAACGGTTGGAGGATCGATGGCGACGAAGGGCAACGGCTCTTGGTCTGCGGTGCCGGCGATGGTTTCACCGATATCGATGTTTTCAATACCCGCTGCGATACCGACGATGCCGCCTGCGCCGCAACCATCGGAGTCCGCTGTTGAGAGGCCGGAGTAGGTGAAGGTTTTCATCACCTTGGACTGGACCTTGGTGCCGTCCTGGCGAAGGAGGAAAATGGTGTCACCCTTTTTCACACTGCCGCCGAGAACCTTGCCGACTGCGACACGACCGACGTATTCGTCCCACTCGATGTTGGAAACGAGCATGAGGAAAGGTGCCTCGGGATCGGCAACCGGCTCGGGGATGAACTCGATGATTTTCTTGAGCAGAGGAATACAATCTTTCCGCTCGTCATCCGGATGATCCATGAAATAGCCGTCGCGGGCGGATCCATAGACGAAAGGCGCGTTGAATTGCTCGTCGTCGGCATCGAGATCGAGGAAAAGTTCGAGAACCTGGTCGTGGACCTTGAGAGGAGTGGCGAGCGGGCGGTCGATCTTATTGATGACGACGATGGGCTTGAGGCCTTCCTGCATGGCTTTGCGGAGGACGAAGCGGGTTTGCGCTTGCGGGCCACCGGAGGCATCCACGACGAGCAGCACGCCGTCCACCATTTTCATGACGCGTTCCACTTCGGCACCGAAATCGGCGTGGCCCGGGGTATCGACGATGTTGATGGTGTAGCCTTCCCAGAGAATGGCGGTGTTTTTCGCTTTGATGGTGATGCCTTTTTCCCGCTCGAGGTCCATGGAGTCCATGGCGCGCTCGGTGGTGGCTTGGTTTTCACGGTAGGTGCCACCGGCCTGGAGGAGTTGGTCAACAAGGGTGGTTTTCCCATGGTCAACGTGGGCGATGATGGCGAGATTACGAATTTTCAAAGACATGGAAAAATAGGATGGATGTGCTCCCTCCGCACGAAGGGGGCGGGGCTATGCACGGTTTTCGCAACGATGGCAAGGCGGGATTCGAGGAAAAAAACAGCGAAAACTGCCAAATGACAGTTTTCGCGGAATTTTAAGGGTGCTGACCGCCGTTTTCAGGCTCTGGCTCAGACCATGCTATTCCCTGCGGCCACCGAGGGCCATCATCAGGAAGTAGAGGAGCTGGGCGAGCGAGCCGATGGCAGCGGCGACATAGGTCATGGCGGCCCAGAAAAGAGCGTTTTTGGCGCGGTCATGCTCGATGCTGGAGGCGATGCCGCTGCTTTCCATCCAGACGAGGGCGCGCTTGCTGGCATCGAATTCCACCGGCAGGGTGATGAAAGAGAACAGCGTGGTGATGGCGAAGAGGGCGACCCAGACCCAGAGCAGGGTGGGACTGGACATGAAGCCGATGCCAAGGAAGCCGAGAATCATGACGTAATTGAGCATTTTTGTAGAAAACTGGACGGCTGGGACCATTTTCGAGCGGAGGTTGAGCCACTTGTAGGCCTGCTGGTGCTGGATGGCGTGGCCACACTCATGGGCGGCGACGGCGGCGGCGGCCACGGAGTTCATGCCGTAAACGCTCTCGCTGAGGTTGACGGTTTTGTTGGTAGGGTCGTAGTGATCGGTGAGCTGGCCGGGAGTGCTGATGACCTGCACGTCGTGGATGCCGTTTTGGCTGAGCATGGCTTCCGCCACTTGGGCACCGGTCATGCGGATGGGGATTTGCGAATATTCATTGAAACGGCGCTTGAGGGTGCTGCTGATGAGGAAGCTCGCCAGCATCGAGACAACGATAATGACGATGTAGGTCATCGAGAAGCCTGGAGGCAGGAAGGCGAGGTGGGAAAAAATTTCGGAATTCATAGGGCGAATCTTGGGTGATTTCGGCAGAAGCGCAAATCATTATCGAGTGGAAAACAAGAGGATTTTTCCAATCACAGGGACTTTACATGAAGTGTGAAACTTTGCGAACTCTGGGTCCGAGGATCGGTGACGGTGATCTGGTGGGTGCCGGGGGTGAGGTGGATGATGGGTTCGGGGGTGCCAGGCTCGATGCGCAGGGTTTCAGATTTCCAGATTCCAAGGCCGGGGAGATTGGTGACGGGGCGGAGCCGATCCGAGCCGGAGGGGATTTCGGGATCGAGCAGGAGGGTGACATCCTTGGCCGGGCTGATGATGCGGAGTGGCTCAAGCGGGGCAGAGCGAGCATCGAGCGCGAAATCCTGGCGGCGGAGGTTATGGCGGCTGTGAAACCACTCGGCGAAGGTGTTGCCTAACAGGGCTTTACCAGTGTCGTCGTAATCGGCGGCGGTGGCGGGCGGTGGTGGGTGATTGAGCGGTGCGAGGTCATGCAGGAGGTGATGAGCAGGGAGGTTTGGAGGAGGGGATTTTCCGTTGCGGGAATCGATGAAAATATCCGTTAGGTCGCTGGGATGGGTAAACCAGGTGGGTTTCTGCGAGCGATGGAGCCGCAGCATGGCGCGGTGGAAAATCGGGC
>JBBRIB010000240.1:0-5488 GCA_038221745.1 Verrucomicrobiales bacterium | reverse complement strand
CGGAAGAAGAAAAACGGCGGAAATGAGTGGGAACAGGCGGGACAACAACATCGCGCGGAACCTAGCGCAGATTTTCCTCACTGAAAACAGAATCGCCAGTACTCCCGATTGCCTCTAGGATTCTTCCCATGAACGACCTCTTAAGCTGTGCCACAGCGCTTGGCATCGGCAAAATCGAACGCCACATCTTCCTTTGTGCCGATCAAACGGAGCCGAAATGCTGCGCCAAAGAAACCGGACTCGCCTCATGGGAGTTTCTCAAAGCCCGCCTTAAAGAACTCGGCCTCGCGGGTGGCAAGGGTTCACAAATTTACCGCACCAAGGCGAATTGCCTGCGCGTTTGCCTGCTTGGCCCCGTCGCAGTCGTGTATCCAGAAGGCACATGGTATCATTCCTGCACCCCCGCGGTGCTTGAGCGCGTCATCCAAGAGCATCTCATCGGTGGGAACATCGTCACAGAGTTTGCTTTTGCGCAAAACCCCCTCAAGAATCCGGCGTGAATCCCACTCTCGAGACCCTCATGCTCGCCTTCGAAGGGGAGCATGCGTTGCCCATCCCCGCAAGGGCGTTGTTTCTGGGTGCGGAGCCACATCCTTCGCTCAAGGCATGGCCCTCGGTCCTCGGTTGGCAACCCTTCAAACCGCTTGCCACCGCTTGGGAAAACGCAGGCTTCACTCGGGTGGATCAACTTACGGACGAAAAATGCCCGCTGGTGATGATCCTCCCCGGAAAATCAAAAGCCGAGACCCTCGCCTGGTTTGACTTGGCCAAGGACCGATTGGACCCAGGCGGGCGCGTCCTCGTTGCCATGCCCAACACCGCAGGCGCTGGCCGTTTTGAAAAAGAACTCTCACATGCTGCGGGTAACATCATTTCGATCCAAAAACACAAATGCCGCGCTTTTCACGCATTGTTGGATTCCGCAGACGAGGCACTCTTCCAGCAGTGGAAATCCCAAGGTGCCACTCGTGAAATTTCCGGCTTCCAAGTCATCCCGGGAATTTTCAGCAGCGATCACATCGATCCCGGCTCACAACTCCTCGCCGATCACCTTCCCGCCCATCTCCACGGAAATGTTGCCGATCTCGGCGCTGGCTGGGGGTTTCTATCAGATGCCGCCCTCAAGCGCTGCCCTCGAATCACTCACCTCTCACTCTTCGAAGCGGATGCCCGCGCTCTCGAATGTGCGCGACGGAATCTAACAAGCCATTCTTGCGAGATCGATTATCATTGGCACGATGTCACCCGGGGCCTGCCCACCACCTACGATGCCATCATCATGAATCCCCCCTTCCACACCGGCCAAGCCACGGATATCGATCTAGGTAGGGCTTTCCTGAAAGTCGCCATCGCCAGTTTAAAACGCGGGGGGAAATTGCTCCTCGTCGCCAATCGCCAACTTCCGTATGAAGCCGTTCTGGAAACCAGCGGCCTTGCATGGCGCAAACTCGCCGAAGATAAAATCTATAAAATTCTATCGGCAGACGTAAGAAACCAGATGCCAGAAACCAGAATCCAGAGAAGAGCCTCCGGACCGGGTTCCTCTTGATCTGGATTCTTATCTCTGGATTCTGGCCTCTCAAAACAATATGAAACTCGTCAAACTCCTCGCCAATCTCGGTTACGGCTCGCGCAAGGAAACCCAGCGCCTGATCCGCGCCGGTGTCGTCACTGATTTAACAGGCGCTTCCCTCGGCGATGGTGATTTGCGCCCTCACGATCAAATCCTCGTCCGGGGTGAGGAGCTCGATCCCGCTTCACCTCTGGTTTTGATCCTCCACAAACCCGATGGCTACACCTGCAGTACCGAGGACCAGGGCGATACCGTTTACGATCTGCTGCCTCCTCGCTATGCGTTGCGCAATCCTGGCATCAATCCAATCGGCCGCCTCGATAAGGATACCACGGGCCTGCTTTTACTGACCGATGATGGCAAGCTGCTGCATAAAATCATCCACCCGAAATCGAATTGTCTGAAAGTCTATCATGTCACACTGGATCGCCCGTTGGAAGGTCATGAAGGCGAACTCTTCGCCTCCGGAACTCTGGTGCTAAACAGCGAAACAAAACCCCTGCTCCCCGCAAAGTTGGAAGTGCTCGGTGAAAAGGAAGCCCTCATCACCTTGCACGAAGGTCGCTACCATCAAGTCCGCCGCATGTTTGCCGGAGCCGGCAATCATGTTCTTGCTCTCAAGCGCATTTCCATCGGCGGCTTATCTTTGCCAGACGATCTCGAAGAAGGTGAATGGCGCGAGCTCAGCCCGGAGGAAGTCGCCTCGATTTTTAGCGAACAATCATGATGCGCCGTTTACCCGTGATTCTCGTTTTGCTTTTTCTCGCCCTCACTGCGCTCTGGGTTTTAAAACCACGCAAAACAGATACGGTTATCCCAAAACCGGTTGCTCCCGCTTATCTCTATCAAACTCCATCAGCGGATGGCATCGGTAAATTCTTTCATGGCCGGGAGATCTCCAAAGTGATGGGCCATCCGGCGATTGGCTGGCTGGAACGGGACGAACGCGAGCGCGAAGAAGGCCCGAGCAAAGCCATCGAAGCGCTCAAACTCAAGGAAGATGCCGTCATCGCGGACATCGGCGCAGGTTCTGGCTACTATGCCTTTCGTATTTCGGAAAAAGTGCCCAAGGGTAAGGTGATTGCCGTGGATATCCAACAAGAGATGTTGGATTTTCTCAAGGTTCGTTCTCAAGAACTTGGCATCACCAACGTCGTCCCCCACCTCGGTAAAGAGGATTCCGTCGCGCTGCCACCCGCCTCGCTCGATGCAGCCTTGATGGTGGATGCCTACCATGAGTTTTCATTCCCCGCAGAAATGTTGGCCTCACTTTACTCCGCTCTCAAACCCGGTGGGATTATCTATCTGCTGGAATTCCGTGGCGAAGATCCGCGAGTTCCCATCAAGCCCCTCCATAAGATGACAGAAGCCCAGGCGCGGCTTGAGCTAGAGCATGCGGGTTTTCGTTTTGTTTCAAATCAAAGGCAGTTGCCGTGGCAGCATTTCCTCATCTTTGAGCGGCCGTGACTGGCTTGCGGGAAGCAAATCGCGCTTCCCCATCGTCTCCCAAAATTTGAAGAAACCGGAACCCGCCAGCGGGCGGAGTTCCAGATCGCGCGGGCGATCCACCAACGCCATTTGAATCCCCGCATCATTTAAAAACGGGATCAAAGTGCCCATCAAATCATCGAGAGGGCCCACATCGGGACGCAGGGTCACAATTTGTAAGACACCTTGGCTTTTCGCCCAAGCCACGAGGGACTCTGCTAGATTGGTGGTTACCTCTAATTTCACTTCGCCAGACCAAGTTTCTTTTGCCCGCGCAGCCGCATCGGCGAGGATTGCCTCTAACCATTGTCTTTTGTGAGTCGGAAATTCAAACTCATCCCATGAGGCGGCATGGCCCGTGATGATCGTCGCGAGGAAATCCATATCGCCCAGCGGAGAGGTTTCCGGGGTGAGATCTTCTTCATGAATCCACAATCCCGTGGCGAGTGATGGATCGATTGGGAAATCCTTCAGTTTCGGCTGGGTGATCGCCACATACTTGGCATCGGTGGGAAGCCGGGCCACTGGATTTTCAAATGCAGCGAGGCCATCTTGCAGAGAATCTACCAACTCCCTTGAAAGATATTTCTCAAGATTGGCCCTGCGGGCGAGGTAGGTTTTCCCCGGGGTTTGGAGGCCTGCCACCCAGCGCCATGAGAGTGTGTTCGAAGCGGGGTCTCCATCCAGGAGATGGCGGAAGAAAAACGCCGCTCCCAGCTCCCACGGCAGGTGCGCCTCATGAATCCACCATGCGGCAAACCACATCCGAGCGTGGTTGTGCATGTAGCCGGTTTCCACCAGTTCGCGGGCAAAGTGATCGATCACACAGTTTCCAAGTTTGCCAGCAGCGGCCCGGTCCAGGATCGCTGAAGCATCGGCTTCCTGAAGTCTTTTGAGCGACTCACAATACTCCGCCCAGACAGTCGGCCGCAGCGAGAGCCATGCCTTCCAATATCTTCGCCAGTAGATTTCCTGCACAAATTTTTCCACCTTTGATAAAGGATGGACGGCGAGAATTGCTGCCGCGGTTTCATCCTCGGTGATCAAGCGATGGCGGACGGCGGGAGAGAGTCTGGAAACGGCTGGATGCCCGCTGACGACCGCATTGCGCTGCCAGCCATAGCGGGGCGAGATGGGAATGAAATCAGCGAGTTGCTGAAGAGCGGCGGCTCGGTTTTTTGGGAAGTGCATCACACCCACGTTGATCCAGCTCTCGGCACCCGCAAGGGCGATCTACTTCTGCGGCTCACGATTCCTTGGCTCGACCAACAAAAACATATGAGCGACTTCGACGACCAGAACCTCAACCTCCCCCAAAAAATCGCCCTGGTCAATCAAGGGGACTGTGTCCATGACTCAAACACAAGTCCATTCGCAAGACGATATTTTAGCGGAGCACTCAGAGGATCAAGAACCCGGCAAATGGGCATTGGTATTTTCCGACAAGTTCAACAATGACTTGGGCGAATGCGGAGCAGTTCGCTACTCAGAATGGTGGACATCTCGTCGCTGTTGATGATGCGTCCGAGCAACAATGGATTATAAGCAACTTCCCGGCACAAGATTTCTGGATCGGACTTTATCGCGATGCAGGAAGCAGTCTTTCAACCGGATGGAAATGGGTCTCTGGTTCTGCATCAAACTATCGAACCTGGCTTTCAGGACAACCAGATTACTACGGCGGTTTCGAGCTATACGGCCAGATCACATCAGCGGGACCGTGGAATGATCTGGGTCCAAACACACTCCTGAAAGGTCTGGTAGAAATCCCCGTCTCACTTCAAACCCTTCCCGATCCTGCCGCCACGGCCAAGCTCATCTGGCGCGGTCACTCACTTGCAGCAGGACAACTTAGAACCGGAACAAGTTCTGCCACATCCGTGGTCTATACATTCATTGACGACAAGGACACTTCCGGCACGGCGAACAGCGGCGACACTTTTGTCGTGGGAGAATATGAACTTACTTCACCAAGTCCGGTGCTGCGCACCACGGTGTCCCTCCCCATTACCTCGTACATTTCATCCAGCGCGATCGGACTGACCGTCCTCAAAAGGCAAAATCCATCCCTGCCAAGCGCACTCGCCATCGGCGAACCAGACGGCACCGTCTCGCTTTGGACAGCCCCAGATGTAGGATCGCCATTGGTCCGGAAGATTTTCAACACTGAATACAAAGGCAAGTCATGGCATCAGCTTGAAGTCTTCCGGGAAGCCAACGGAACCGAAGGCTTAGTCGGCTTGCTGGTCGATCCAGCAACACCCAACCAATGCCAGTTGATCCACTGGTTTCCGGAGTCGATTGAAGCCGCTCTGAACGGTACGGCTCTGGTGCTGAACAACGCGCCATCCACACGAGTTCTCCCCACACCCTCCCAAGGCGGAACAACCGGCTCGGTTGCCGTGCGCATCTGGGATGCCGAAGCCC
>JBBRIB010000239.1:0-5519 GCA_038221745.1 Verrucomicrobiales bacterium | reverse complement strand
TCGACCACTTCGATTTCCCACCCGTCTTGTTGCAGGCGGTCCGCCGCGCGCACGGCTTCATGGACCATCGCGCTGTAGGCCACCACCGTGGCATGCTTGCCGGGGCGGATGATGCGGGCTTGGCCGATGGGGAGATGATCGCCATTGATCGACTTCGCTTTGAGCCAGCGGTAAAGAAATTTGTGCTCGCAGAAAATCACCGGATCATCGAGTTTCACGCCATCGATGAGCATGTGATAGGCATCAGAAACCGTGGCAGGTGTGAGGACGACCAGGCCGGGATAGTGCGCATAGATCCCTTCCATGCTCTGGCTGTGAAACGGCCCCGAGCCGGGAGTGCCGCCCGAGGGCAGCCGCACCGTGATGGGAATTGGCACGCCCGTGCGGTAAAAATGCGTGGCCGCTTGATTGATGATCTGATTGAAGGCGAGCGACGAAAAATCCGCGAACTGCATTTCCACGATCGGCCGCATTCCCTCGATGGCGGCACCCACGGCGAGTCCCATCATCGCATCTTCCGAGATCGGCGAATCAAACACTCTGTTAGGAAATGCCTCCGCCAGGCCCTTGGTCGCCTTGAACGCACCACCGAAGGTGGCGATGTCCTGGCCGTAAAGGAAGACACGCGGATCCTCCCTCAGAAGTGTTTCCTGAGCCTCGCGGATGGCATCGATGTAGGTCACACTCACTGGGCGGAAATATCGGTTAGGGCTGCGATTGGAAACCGGGTGGACAGGGCCGTCCAGTCTTCTTGATAGGGATCCGGCGCTTGCTCTTGTTGGGCTTGGGCCACCGCGCGTTGGACCTCCTCTGCGAATTGCTCCTGCCACCCTAAAATTTCATCCACCGTGGCAATGCCATGCTCGACGAGCTGGCGCATGGCCACCTCCACACAATCCCGCCCGTAATGGCCGTTGCGGATCTCCGCAGGGACGTATGAGCCATCGTCATGCTCGCCATGGCCGGAGAGACGCAGCATGCGCGCCACCACCATTTGCGGGCCGCCGCCTTCGCGGGCAATCCTAACCGCCTCCGTGATCACCGAGGCGCAGGCGAGTAGATCCGTGCCATCCACCGAGTAGCCACCCACGCCATAGCCCCGTGCTTTTTCCACCAGATCCGCACACGCAAACTGGCGGTGATTCGGCGTGGAGTAGGCAAATTGATTGTTCCCGACGATGACGACCATCGGCAGTTTCTCGACGGCTGCGAGATTGAGACCCTCGTGAAACGCTCCGGTCGAAGTTGCGCCATCGCCGATGCAAGTGGCACCCACCCGCCCATCGAGCGTGCCCTGCAAGCGCTTGGCGAAAAGCATTCCTGCGATCACCGGAACCTGCGCTCCAAGATGGGAAATCATCGCAGGCATTCCCATCTGCGGCCGTCCCCGGTGAATGTTGCCGTCCCGCCCGCGCATCGGCCCCTCGGCGGAACCCAGGTAGGTACGGGTGCAATCGATGAGCGGCTCGCCGAAAGCCGTGCGGCCCGCTTGATCCCGGATGAGGGGTGCGAAAAAATCCCGGCCTTGGATCAACGCCGTGCCCAAGGAGGCGCTCACCGCCTCCTGGCCGCGCCCCAGATGGACGCCACCTACGATTTTTCCTGCTTTGTAGAGGCTGGAGAGCTTGTTTTCCAAGATCCGTGCCTTGAGCATGGAGTGGAAAACCGAGCGCAAAAAATCGTGGTTTACGGTCACTCCGTAAGAGAACGGCTGCATTTCCAAATCGGGCACGGGCCGACCGTAAAACGATGCGAACCGATCCTGCAACCGCATTCCCTCAATCTCCTGAAATGCGTTGGTTCCATTTCACCAGGTCACGATAAACCAGGCCATTACCGCCAAACAGATCGAGCGCACTGCCTACCGTGACATCGATTTTCCCGGCCCCTGCCTGTTCGATCAATGACAGATCTGCCATCGTCGCCGCACCGCCTGCGTAGGTGATCGGAATTTTGCCCCAAGCACCCAGATGCGCCACCAGCGCGGCATCGATGCCTCCGCACAGCCCCTCCACGTCCGCCGCGTGGATGAGAAACTCATCACAAAAAGGTGCCAGCCTATCGAGCACCGCAGGGGTGATTTCAAGTTCGGTCAGCGTTTGCCAACGGTTCATCGCCACCGTCCAGCCGCCTGCGCTCGCCCGACACGAGAGATCGATCACCAAGCGCTCTTTACCAATTTTACTCACCAAGCTTTCTAACACCCCTTTGAGAAACCTTCCGTTGGAATCAAACAAGGCCGAGGTCACGATCACATGGCTCGCCCCCGCATCCAGCCAGTCTTTGGCGTTTTCCCCATCGATGCCGCCGCCGATTTGAAGCCCGCCCGGCCAAGTGGCGAGGGCCTCGCGTGCCGCCTCGTCATTGCCCGGCCCAAGCTTGATCACATGCCCGCCTGACAACTCATCCTCACGGAAGCGCCCGGCAAACCAGCTCGAAGGATGCTCCGAAACAAAGTTTTCCCGCGGCCCCGGACCCTCGTCACGCAAACTTCCGCCCACGATCTGTTTGACCTTTCCTTGGTGGAGATCGATGCAAGGGCGAAATTTTGTCATGTGGGGAAAAAGCGACTGGTGGCCATCATTCCCAATATGCCATCCATCGCAAGCGGTAACTGGGATAGAATACGCAAACAAGCCGCGAGGCTTTTCGGAAAAACGGGAACTCGTGAGCGCTCGCTCCGAGCTAAACACAAAGGATTCGGACTAGGTCTTACCCCACCCCTCCACCCTTCGAAAGCTTGGGTGTTCGCGCTATTTTAAACCTGAAATCGAACTGGCGGAACGGGAGGGATTCGAACCCTCGGTAGAGTCACCCCTACGTTCCCTTAGCAAGGGAGTGCTTTCGACCACTCAGCCACCGTTCCGTGAAGCAGGTCGAGAGGGTTGAACCATAGTGCGAGGCCCCCGTCAACCCTCGGCAGAAAGAAAGGTTATGAATTTTCAGTTTGCGGGATTGTTTCTTCAGAGGCAGCGGTTTCCGTGGCTTCTGAAGTGGTGAGAACCGGGGCTTCCTCGATTTCCGGAGCAGGAGCGTTTTCAGGCTCGGGAATCGTTTCCAGGTCAACTTCTGCGGTTTCTTCAGCTTGAGCGGCACCTTCTTCTGACGATTCCAACAAACTTTCTGCCGGGTCCGCCTCAGCCGCCGGGGTTGCGCCTGGGACTCTGGGCTTGGATTTTTTCTTCTTCTTTTTCTTTTTCGGCTCACCCGTGGCATCCGGGACGGCGACCTCGCGGGCTTCTTGGACGACGAGCGTATCGTCGGTGAAAAGCAGGATGTGCCCTTGGTGAAGAAGCCAGAAAAGGTCGGCAGCGAAATCGGCGGGCGGGGCGGTGCTGCCTTCGGGGAGCACGGCTTTCCACAAGCCTTCGAGTTTGGCAGGTTTGTTTCCGCGGATCCACTCCACCATGATGTTAGGGCGTTCCGCAAGCACGGCATCCACGGGCAAGGGGTGGGGCCGGGCAGGGCCGGTGTGAAGTTTTCCCTGGCGCTTGAAAACCGGCAGGTGCTCGATTTCCACCGCGCGGCAAACAGCGGGGATCAGGATGGCGGGATGCTTGCGTGCATGGCTGCCGGAGAGCTTGAGCGAGGTGAGCAAAGAGGGTGATAGATTCTTCACCGGGATGGCTCCGGATACGTTCACGTTGCGGCTCTCTTCGAAGGCTTTTTCAAAACAACGCGCGCCCAAGACACGTTCGGCCTCGCCACGATCATCGATCCATGGCTCATCCTCACCGCCCTTGAGACGCCAGCGGGTTTTGCTTTTCATGGTTTCCAACCATGCATTCACGGCTTCTTCACCCCGCTCCGTGCGGACTTTGCTGGAATAGGCTTCGAAGGGCATGCGCGCGAAACGCTCGCGATGGAGGCGGCGCAGGTTCGTCTGATAGGAATGGAAATTGACGGGGCCCAACCACTCGCCGGAAATTCCACAGCGGGCGATGGCTTGGAAATTTCCGGTCGGCGGATCCACTTCGATGGTTTCCTCCTCGATGAGATCGTTGCGCATCTCGGAGTTCCAAACATGGTTGTTCGCTTCCTCGCGGGTGAGGAAAACACACTCTAACAATTTGCCGCGAATGAGTGGCGGGTGAGGTTCCGGTGCTTCAAAGATCGCACGGCAGCGACTTTTCTCAGCTAATAGAATTTTCGCAACATCGAAGAGTGGATAGACGCGTGCGACCTGATGGACCTCCTTGCCGATGAGATGCACGGCCTGTGGATCCGGCGCGATGGTCACGCGTACACCCACGGCGGGCGGAGCCTCTTCCTGGCGCGGCGGGCCATCGCGGCGATCATTGAAATTCGAGCCACGCCCTTGAAAATCCCGGCGCCCATCGCCCTGGCGGCCGCGGCCTCCGGCGTCACGATCATCGCGCCGTGGCGGACGATCATCGCCCGCTGGATAGGTCTTGCGTTTGGTCTCGGGTTGATCGCCAGCAGCTCGTGCCCATGACGGGCCGAGGGCAAAACTGGATAGCAAGCTGCTCATTGGGTCGTTTTCAGAATCACTCACGGCGGTTAGTCTAAGGACCGATTTTAAAAATGACAAACTCGGTTTTTGATCAAATCACACGGGCAAGAGGCAGTCAGATTTTTTCCTGACAATTTCCAGCACATGAAAGTTTCAGACCCGGGCGTGCAGCCTCACAATCGCCTCGACCATCTCCATGGCGAGGGCCTGCTTGGAGGCGGCGGGGAGGGGATTGCTGTGGTCCGGGTAAACGAGGAGGACTTCGTTTTCATCAGAGTCGAAACCGAAGTCAGGGTTTGAAACATCGTTGGCGATGATGAGGTCGCAGTGTTTTCGGACAAGTTTACCGCGGGCGTTGGCTTCGAGGTTTTCCGTCTCCGCGGCGAAGCCGACGAGGGTGCCTTGGAAGCCGAGCGGGTGGCGGGCGGAGCCGAGGATATCGGCGGTGCGGATGAGTTCGAGGGTGAGGGTCTCGCCCTGCTTTTTGATTTTCTGCGGGGCGATGGTGGCAGGCGTGTAGTCCGCGACGGCGGCGGCGAAGACGGCGATTTCCATTTTCCCGAGGTAGCTGGCGACGGCGGCATACATCTCCGCAGCGCTTCCCACCGAGATGAAATCCACATTCGCGGGAACATCTAACTGAGTGGGGCCGGAGATGAGTAAAACCGAGTGTCCCTCGTGGGCGAAGGCACCCGCGAGGGCGTAGCCCATTTTTCCCGATGATCGGTTTGTTAGAAAACGGACCGGGTCCAACGGCTCACGGGTGGGCCCGGCGGTGATGAGGACTTTCACTCGGGGGGGAACTTACTTCGCTTTTTTCGGAGCGGGTTCGGCTTTTTCTTTGGGAGCTGCCTCGGGATCCGGGGCGGCGGCTTTACCGGATTTCACGTCTTCGAGTTGTTTCCTCGCTTCTACTTTTTGCTCGGTGCTGAGTTTTGCAGAAATCACATCGAGCAATTTGCTGGCATCCTTATCGCCGCGTTCTCCGGCGAGAGTGGCAAGCGCCCAGGCTTTGACGGGATCGGACTTGGTGCCAACGCCATCG
>JBBRIB010000238.1:0-5527 GCA_038221745.1 Verrucomicrobiales bacterium | reverse complement strand
GGGTCTTGGTTCGTTGTTGATCTTCAGTTCGTTCGCCTTTCGCGTTCTCGAAGATGCGTTTTCAATCATTTTCCAGCAGCCGCTCCCATCTTTGAAACGCAAGTTCTGGATCTCGGCGCTGATGCCTTATTTCTTCATTCTTATTGTGGCCATCGGCCTAATCCTGATCACGGCGATCAATGCCGTGATTGATGCACGGAGTCTGAAAAACGCGATTGTCCCCGGTCTTGATCTGCTACTTCACCAGCATCTGAGTCAAATCATCTATGCCACAGGCGTGCTCGGACTTGTGGTGTTGTTCACCCTGTTCTACAAAGTGATGCCCATCGCCAAAGTTTCATGGAAACGTGCATTGATCGCCGGCGTGACCGTTACCATTCTATGGGAAATCGTCCGACATCTTCTTGTTTCATATTACACGAATTTTTCAGCGGTGAATGTGATCTATGGATCGATGGCCACGATCATCATCATGCTTCTGATCATGGAGGCCATTGCATTGATTCTTTTGCTGGGTGCGCAGATCATCGCGGATCTTCAGCGCAGCGCCGAGGCCGGGCTTGCATGGTATGAGGATCCTTAGCCAATTGCTTTGCTTGCAACAGTGAGAAAATCTGGTCAGTATCACAATTTTTTGAACTCACTTGCTGAAATCCTTCCGCTCCGCCGCGAGGCCGCGCTGGTCATTATTTCCCTCATTGATCGTTCAAAAAGGATTCGTGCGCTGAATCTTGCCTTTCCAGCGCAACCCGCCGCTCATTCCACGCAAGCAGCCGTTAGCGGGTAATCGGTGATTGGCCCATGTTCACGGCGTTATGCAACATCACGCCATCCTCGCCATCCTCGCCACCACAACCTTCGCAATTGCCTCACCGCCCGAAGACGACCGCCGTGCCATCCTCGCGATGGCCGGAAATTTCAAGGTCACATTTGATTTTGCGGAGACTTTCGCCGTCGCGCCGGGCTACACGCCGCAGAGCAAGCCCTATCATGAGGAAGCCTTTGAGACAGTCATCCTCGTGGAAGACACTCCAGAGCGCATTACCCTGCAACACCTGTTGGTGGTTGGAGATATGGAGAAAGTCAGAGTCATCAAACATTGGGCACAGATCTGGACATGGCAGGATACACGCATCCTCGACTATGCGGGTGGTGACGGCGCGGATGTATGGGAACGCGATACGGTGACCGAGGAGGAGGCCAAGGGAAAATGGTCGCAGCTTGTTTCCAGTGTGGATGATACCCCTCGCTATGAGAGTCTCGGCCGATGGGTCCATGCCGATGGAGAGTCCACCTGGACAAGCCAGCCCACGCGGCGGCCTTTACCTCGTAGAGAATATGAAATTCGTGATGACTATGATTACCTCGTCGCAATCAATCGCCATTCTCTCACCGCCCAAGGCTGGGTGCACTCGCAAGATAATCGCAAAGTGGTGGATCGCGACGGCAAAAAATTCGTCCTCTCCGCTGAAACCGGACTTAATCAATACATCCGGACCGACCACGATCTAGCCAACAAGGCGAGCGAGTGGTGGCAAGCAAACTCCACCGTATGGAATTCGATTCGGAACTTCTGGATCGATGCCGGGCAACAATCCGGACCGACGTTCCAGTATCATAGCACTCAAAACGGTGTTGGATTGAGCCGAAAATTTTCCGAACTTGAAAAAGCAAAGCCTGCTGCAGGAGCCGTAAGTAAAGCCCTTCTACCCTACTTGGCCAATACCATCACACCATGAAATCCATCCTATTCCTATTCGCCCTCATCATGCCACTTTCTGCGGCAATCAGCTTTACCCTTCCCGGCACCGCTGAGACATCCTCATGGGTGCTCAATCGGACCAACTACCCGTCAGTTACCTATAACACTTTCGGGACAGCAGCAAATCCATGGGGTGCTCCTGCAATTCCTACCAGCGGTAATTCGAGCGCACTTTTCAATAAAGTCTCCGGGCGGGGCTATATGGCTGCCACTTTCATGTACACCGCTACGGTGGTGGGTAGCTTCAGGGTCCATGATGAGAGTCCTTTGGCTGACTTGGAAACGGTGATCCTACAAGGAGCGATCAGCGACCCCTTCGATAGTATGCCGGTTTTTAACTTCAACGGTGGCAGCCAGGCGATTCCTGCAAACTTTTCCGCCATGGTTCCCGGGACGAACTACCCGGGCCGCGCATGGCAGTGGGATCTCAGTAATGTGGCGGGAGCAATTGATCGTTACGAAATTCTTTTCTCGGGCCACTTCGCTGCCACTTCCCTCAGGGTGGACTCGGGAAATACGTTTTTCCAAGTGATCCCTGAGCCTTCCTCCGCCCTGCTGGCCTGTTCCGCACTGGGTTTCACGCTTATTCGCCGCCGCCGTGTTTAATCGCTATCTTACGAATGTTTGTATCATGATCATTCTCGGTGTCTCCGGCGTCACTGCCGGTGGCATCGGGCCCTTTGTCATGAAAGCGCCTGCTCCAGCAGGGGATCGCTGGATGTATCCCAGCAACTCCACGCCTGGAATACGGCAGATCGCCTCCACCTTTTCGTTTTTACCTTCCCCTGGTGTGGACGATCGGTTTGGTCAATTTTTGATGAAATTCGATACCGTAGCAGCCGGAGTTCCAGCGGGACTTGGTGTGGAGAATTATCAGATTCATCAAATCGTTCTCACTGCGGTATATGCATCCACCGATTCAGTAATCTATGACGCGACAGAAGATCCGAGGGCCTCGCTCGGGGCGGCGGGCAGCATCCCGGATCCTGATCCGGGCAGGCCTTTGGAGCTGCACGGCACTGGTTTCCGCGGTGGCTTTACCGCATCCAGCTTTCAAGAAACCTCGCCGTTTGGAACGCGGAATGCCTATGCCAATGGGTTTGACCTGACAGGCGGCGCGCGAGACGTTTCCAATAGTGTAAGCCTGGGCTATGAAAGCTATCCTTGGGCGATTGGTGAAATAAAGACAGTGGTAGATTCAAATGCTGTTCCGCGAGAATACATTCCACTCGCGGTGGGTGCCATCATTCCGGTTTATGCACATATTTCATTTAAGATCAATCTGGCGCTCCCGGGCGTGGCTGACTATGTCCGACAAGGCTTGAATCAGGGATTTCTTTGGTTTACACTGAGTTCATTCCATCCGGTGGATGGTCAGGATGGAGTTGGATTTCCCGCCTATTTCACCCGGGATCATCCGGAACAATCCCTGTTCGAAGATGTAGCTCCATTTTTGGAGGCGGAGTATTCTTTACCATTACAGATCACTGCGTTTGAGCGGGATTCTACCGCGAGAACTGTATCTCTTACATGGAATGGCTCGCCTGGCTTTCAATATACCGTAGAGCGATCGGATAATCTTGGTGCGGGTTCCTGGTTCGCTGTGGGAAGCCTAGCCACTCCCATACCGGCAGCACTTGTCTGGAGTGCGGATAGTCCTTCAAACCGTTCTTTCTTCCGTATCCTGCGCTACCGAATTCCATGAAAAATCGCTCTCCTGGCGTTACACTTGTTGAGGTAATCGTCGCTCTTGTGATCACTGTTTCACTCGGAACTCTCGGGTTGGTGGGTATGCGTAGCGCGCACGATAAGTCAAAGATGGTAGTAGAAATCAACGCCGCCCGCAATCTGATCTCGGCCTACATGGGATATTGTTCTGAAAATAGCGGGCGCTTGCTCCCAGGCTACAAGACAGATCCCACGGTAACGAATCTTGAAGGAAAGCTTTTGCATTTTCCGATGAATGCTCGCTATCCGTGGCGGCTGGCACCGAGTGTGCCAAAAATGGAAGGAGTAATGGTTTTCAACGGGACGGAGGATGCATTGCTGGACAAGGAATACGGCGATTATCTTATAAGCGCAAAGCCCAATCTCGGGCTGAACGCAACGCTTGTCGGCGGCCATTTTGGTAGTGGAAGCCCGCTTTCCCCCACCCCTCGGCTGGTGGAGGCGTATGGGAAATTTTACGTCAGTGGGTTGGCAGAAGTGGACAATCCTTCCGGGTTGATCGTTTTTTCATCTGCCAGAGGCGGAGTAGGGAGTCTGGGCTATTTTGAAGTTCGTTCGCCAAATTTAACTTCGCAGGTTTGGTCTTCGAAAAAGTTTGCTGAAGCGACAAATGCCTCCGACCACGGTTTTGTCGATATGCGCTGGGGTGGCAAGGCGGTTGCGGCAATGCTGGGCGGTAATGTTGATCTGTTGGACGAGGCTCAGCTTCGTGACATGCGGCGGTGGTCATACCAGGCTGCACAGGCGAATCAACGCGAGTTTTTGATTTCAACTCCCGGAAAATGAATTTGGGAACACGATGCCGGTCCGCTGCGATTGGAGGGTGGAACGATCTTGGGAATTGAGTCAGCTGGTCCTGCACCTTGATCTCCACGCTCCGGGAGCGATTCCAGTTTCTTCGCGGAAGGCTTTGGCGAAGTGGCTGAGGCTTTGGTAGCCTACTTCAAGGGCGACTTCTGTGACGTTCATTTTCCCGGAATCGAGTGCCTCGCAGGCGCTCTCGATCCGGAAACGGCGCAGATGGCGCTGGAGCGTCAGGCCGGTTTCCTTGCTGACACGGCGTGACAAGTGGTGCGTTGCGATACCCACTTCACGAGCGAGGGCGGTAAGATCGAGCGGTTGATCAAGTTTTGTCCGAAGGAGCGCAATTGCTCTCTTCACTGGATCGCGGTCTCGGATAATGGCGCAGAAGCTACTCCCCGGATCACCGGGTTTTGAACGGAACAGCCGCACGGCCGCCCATTCAAGCACGCGGGCTTCTGCGAGCAGGCGGGATGGACCTGTTTCCCGGCGAGCTTCAGCCAAGGCTTCACCCAGCTCTCGCTCCCATACACCCATTAATCCGCAAAATGCGACCGATCCCCCGCTTTGTAGCCACTGTCCCAGGTCTGGATGAAGCCATTCCGGGTTTCTTCCGAGCCGGTCGTTAAGCCATTCTCGGGAAATGACGACGATTTCAAGGGCATGCAGTCCTGGATACCGAACGCAGGACCATTCTCCAGGTTTTCCACCTCCCGTAATCGCATACATACCGGATTTCAGGACAAATCGGTCATTCTCACCCCAAATCAGCCCGGAGCCTTCGCAATTGAGCCAAAGCCAAATCGCACCCTCTGAGGATAACTTCCAGCGCCAACCTCCGGAGGTGACTCTCTCGGAAATACTGCCGCAGCGCAACCCCTTCGGATCTCCCCACCACGAACCTTCGAGCGCGTTGGAGCTAATTGGTGGCACTGTCATGGCCGAAGCTATTGAGAAAGAGACCCAATAGCAAGAAGAGACGCCTTGCAAAGTTTGTATATTAGGGAATTTACGCTTGAGCCGGACTCTGGCTTAAGACGTGCATGTCCTTTCAGGGCCGCTCGAAATGATCCTTTGTCCCAACTTTATTTACCAGCCCTTGACCGTGATGTTGGCGGTTCTTGGAGCTTCGATGATTTCCTCGCTCCCGGCGGATGAGGTAATCCGCATCATGGCGGCGAACACGACGAGCGGAACTCTACAAAGTTACCCGACGGACAATCTCGGGCCTGTTGG
>JBBRIB010000237.1:0-5539 GCA_038221745.1 Verrucomicrobiales bacterium | reverse complement strand
CATCGGCCTTTTGGTTGCCGCGGGCAAGTTCGAGTTCCGAGTTTTCATCGCGGGCTTCCTTGCGGATTTTCGGGAGATTCTCCCAATTGGTTTTCGCCCATGCGCCTTTGCCGGCGCGTGCGGCCGTCAGTTCGAGATCGGCGAGCTCTTCTTTCCACTCGGCGGCACGGGTGCCATCGTGAAGCTGGCGAACCACTCCAAAAGCGCGTGCAAGCCCTTGGGAAATCAACCATTCGGAAAGATCCTTGCCATCCTGGGTCTCGATAAATGCATAAACTCTTGTGAAGCGCCCATCTCCGCGTGCGCTTGCAAAGGAAGAGTAAACGGTGAAAGGTTTTCCTAACAATTTAAAAGTTTCTACCTTTGCTTGCTCACCGATGGCCTTGGCGACGAGGATCTCATCAATACCGAAATGGCGGCGTTGCTCGCGCAAGCGGTTCGCATTGGATTGATCACCCGTGACGTGAATCTCGATGCAGTCCGCGCCGTAGAGTCGTATGGTCTGTTGTTTGCCATCGGGTAAAAGCACGGCAAAGCTGTCGCCATCCGCCCACTCGGTGGCGACGAGGGTGCAGTTTGGAATTCGGGTGAGTTCCTGGCCGCGAAGCAAGGGGCTGATCAGGAACAAAACGATGAAGCAAATTTCTCTCACGGCGTGAGTTTAGCGTAGCGGGTGCGCTGCCACAAGCGCGGTCCCAAAGTGATGGAAGCGACAAAAAGCCCAGCGGCCAGCCCCCACCAGACACCGGTGGCTTGCCAACCAAGGCCGAAGGCAAATCCTGCGGCCACCGGCAAGCCCACCAACCAGTAGGCTACGAATCCCATCAGAGCGGGAATTTTCGCATCCCCCAATCCGCGCAGCATCGAGGAGGAGGCCACTTGCAGGCTATCGAAGAGTTGGAAAAACCCGACGATGACGAGTAAAGAGGCCGCCAACGTGATCACCTCGGGCGAGCGGATGAAGAATCCCGCGAGAGACTTTCCGAAGATCAAAAAGACCCCGGCGGCGAGCAGCGAGTAGCCCGCCGCCAACAACCAGCCCGAGATCGCGATCGGGCGCAAACGCTGGATTTGCCCTGCCCCGCGGGCCTGGCCCATCTGCACGGTGAGAGCCATCGAGAGACCCAGCGGAATCATGAATGCCGTGGCCGCGAGAGTGATGGCGATCTGATGGGCGGCCATGGAAACTTGCCCGAAGCGGCCCATGATCAGACCCGCTGCGGAAAATGCCGAGACCTCACAAACCATCTGCAAGCTCGCGGGAAAGCCGATGGACAACAGGCTGCGGATGTCACTCCAGTTCGGTTTTCTCAGCCACCGATAAGGCACCCACTCGCGGATGTCCTTGGCGCTCACCAGCCAGATGAACATCGCTACCAGAATCGCCACCCGTGAAATCAGAGTGGCCCAGGCAGCGCCTTCCAACCCGAGTGCCGGGCAGCCCAGTTTGCCGTAGATCATCACCCAGTTCAGCCCGATGTTGAGCAGCACGCCGCCCAGAAAGATCCAGAACGGAGGCCAAGGGCGATTGAGGGCGTCCGCGTGATTTTTCAGGGCGAGCGATGCCAGAGCAGGGATCAATGAAGCCATGAGAATTTGAAAAAACACCTTTGCACGTGCGGTGACTTCGGGCGGTTGACCGAAAAGATCGAGTCGATAGGAAAGTCCGAATGACATTCCCGCCAGCAAGATTCCCAGCACCAGCGAGACATACAAGCCATGGCGGCAGCTTCCTCTCACACGAGCGGCATCCTGCGCCCCACGCGAGTTCGAGGTGAAGACGGAAATGCCAGTCAGAAGGCCGATGCCAAACACAAAGGGAATATGAAAAAGCGAACTCGCAAAAGTCAGAGCCGCCAACTCCAACACTCCCAAGTGCCCCACCATCACCGTATCGGCCACGCCTAACAGCATCTGGCTGAGTTGCCCGATCATCAAAGGGAACGCCAGGATCAGCGTCTGGCGGGATTCGGTCGCGAGACTCATGGGCAATCCCGCCAGCGTTGGGTGATCTCGCCATACGCATCGATGCGCCGATCTCTGAAAAACGGCCAAATCCGGCGAAAATCCTCCACCGCTTGGAAGTCCAGATCGTGATGGAGAATTTCCTCCTTATCGGTGGAAGCCTTTGCCACCAGCTCGCCATAGGGATTTGCCACAAACGAGCGGCCCCAGAACTCGGTGTTGTCATGGGTGCCGGTGCGGTTCACCGCAGCGAGGTAACAACCGTTCGCCACCGCATGGCCGCGCTGCACCGTTTCCCAAGCACAATGCTGGGCATCGCCAAGGGTCGGCTTCTCCTCAGGCAACCAGCCGATGGCCGTGGGATAGACCAGCACCTGCGCACCCCCGAGCGCCATCAATCGGGCCGCTTCGGGATACCATTGGTCCCAACAAATCAACACGCCGATTTTCCCGAACTTCGTATCCCACACCGGCCAGCCGCTATCGCCGGGAGTGAAATAGAATTTCTCCTCGAAGGCCGGATCCTGCGGGATGTGGGACTTCCGATAGAGTCCCATCAGTGAACCGTCCGCATCATGGATGGCGGCGGTATTGTGATAAAGCCCCGGCCCGCGATGCTCGAAAAGCGATGAAATGAGCACGATGCCAAGCTCTCCCGCCAGTTTCCCCAAGCGCTCCGTCACCGGGCCGGGCAGGGGATCGGCAAGGTCGAAAAACGAAGGGTCTTCTATCGTGCAAAAATAGGGTGTCAGGAAAAGCTCCTGTGTGACAACAATCTGCGCCCCACCCGCCGCAGCCTGGCGGATGAGCTTTTCATGGTGATCGAAAGATTCCGCCTTGTTGGCGAAGGTGCCGGATTGAAGAAGAGCGAGGCGAGGCATGGGCGGAGCTTTGCGATCCACTGGGAAGTTTCAAGGATCGGTATGAAAAATATCCAAAACTTGGCTTGATTCGCCGGATTTCCTGACTAAAACCGCCCCCCCTTCATGTCGGACCCGTCACGCACTCTCAAAGTCGCCATTCCAAAAGGCAGTCTGGAGCAACCCACCATCGAGTTGCTTGGCAAGGCTGGCTACGAGGTTTACGTCTCGTCGCGGGGACTTCGCCCAAGCTCGAACGATCCGGAGCTCGATCTTTACTTGATCCGCGCACAGGAGATCGGCCGGTATCTGGGCCAAGGTTTCATCGACTGCGGCATCACCGGCTACGATTGGGCTTACGAAAACGGTGTGGATCTCGTGGATTTGGGTGAACTCGCCTACTCACGCGCCACCACCCGGCCAACCAAGTGGGTGCTGGTCGTTCCAGAGGATTCGCCGATCCGCAAGCCTGAAGATCTCGAAGGAAAACGCATCGCCACCGAGGGTGTGGGCATCACCCAGCGCTATTTAAAGGAACGCGGGATCACTGCCGAAGTGGAATTTTCCTGGGGTGCCACCGAGGTGAAAGTCCCGGATCTGGTGGATGCCATCGTGGATGTGACGGAGACGGGTTCATCGATCCGCGCCAATCATTTGCGCATCGTGGACACGCTTTTGACCTCGTTTCCCCACTTTTACGCCAGCCCGGCAGCATCGGCGGATCCTTGGAAAAAGGAGAAGATGGATCAGATCGCCCTCCTCCTGAAAGCCGCCCTCAGCGCCCGTGGCAAAGTGGGCCTGAAAATGAATTTCCCGAGTACTCGTCTGCCTGAGCTGCTGGAAAAACTTCCGTCACTCCGCCGTCCGACGATTGCCCAACTTTCAGAAGAAGGATGGGTGGCCGTTGAGACAGTGATTGACGAAATCATCGTAAGAGACATCATCCCCGAACTGAAGCGCCTGGGGGCCGAGGGGATCATCGAGTATCCTCTCAATAAAATTGTTCCTTAATCCTTTCATCGTAAACCAACCGCTAACGTATAACCATGGGCTCCATCAAGAAACGCCGTAAGACGAAGATCAATAAGCACAAGCGCAAAAAGCGCATGAAGCAGAACCGCCATAAAAAGCGTCTCCGCTACAAGTCCTAGTCCGCTGGGATTGATCCGTATTTACCCATGCCAGAGGTTCGTTCGCACGGACCTCTGGCTTTTGTGTTGCCGCGGAATGGGGGACATTGCGGGAATTTCATGCCATGAGTTTGCAAGTCGTCGTCAATTTCAAGGTCATCGCTGAATCCGCAGATTGGATTGTGGTGGATAAGCCCGCGCCGTTGATCGTCCACCCGGCGAATCGCAAGCCCGAGCCCACCCTGCTGGGCGGATTGGAAAAATTGTTGGCCTATGAAATGGCGACAGGGGCTTGCCTCGCCATCGTCAATCGACTGGATCGGGACACCAGCGGAGTGGTGTTGGTGGCCAAATCGACAGGCGCTGCGAGAGAATTGGGCGGTGTTTTCGAGAGGCGGGAGGCGAAAAAAGAATACATCGCAATCGTCGTCGGCTGGCCGGCGACGGAATTTTGGGAGTGTCGTGAGCCTATCCTCCGCGCCGGAGTGACCCGCGAATCGCTGATCTGGGTGCGGCAGCAAGTAAGCGAAGCCGGCCGCGCTTGCCACACGCGGTTTCAAGTAGAAAAACGTTTTGAGCGGGCAGGGGAGAAATTTGCATTGCTGCGCTGCTTTCCTGAAACGGGAAGGATGCACCAAATCCGGGTGCATCTGGCCCACACGGGATTTCCCATCGTGGGTGACAAACTCTACCTCCACGAGGGCGAGGAATACATCGAGTGGATGGCCGCTGGCTGGAACGCCGCGCTCGAAAAGAAGCTGCTCCTGCCCCGCCACGCCCTGCACGCGGCAAGCCTGGAAATTCCCTGGCGCGGCGCAAGTATTCGCTGGGAGGCACCTTTACCGCTCGATTTAACGGAGTTTTCCAATGGAGAAGCCATCAGCCTCACTCCGGATGTTGTCATTTGGAGTCGGCATGATTGAATCACCCCATGGTTGCACTTGATGACGTGGTGAAATTTCTGGATCGCGAACTGCGGACGGCGGAAATCGCCGATTACCCCGGCGCGATGAACGGTCTCCAATTGGCAAATGACGGGAAAATCAATCGTATCATCGCTGCGGTGGACGCCTCCCTCCGGGTTATCAAAGAGGCAGCCGAGGAGGAAGGGAGCCTGCTCATCGTCCATCACGGGATGTTTTGGCAAGGGGCTAAACCCATCACAAACGCGCTTTACCGGAAGTTGAAATTCGCAATGGATTCAGACCTCGCGATTTATTCGTCGCACCTCCCCCTTGATGTCCATCCGCTCTGGGGAAACAACGCTTGTCTTGCTAGGGCGATTCAACTTGTTGATTCACAACCATTTTTCGATCATAAGGGCCTGTGTTTGGGTCTGCGGGGGAATTGGGCGGGCACCCGTGCTGATTTGGCGGCGATCCTCGCGCAAGCAGTCGGCGGCCCAGTCCACCTTTGCCCGGGCGGCCCCGAGGTGATTCAGTCCCTCGGCCTCATCACCGGTGGTGCCGGCAGCGAGGTCGAAAAAGTCGCAAATCTCGGCCTCGATACGTTCATCAGCGGTGAAGGCCCGCACTGGAGCTACCCATTAGCCGAGGAATTGGGCGTCAATCTGTTCTACGCCGG
>JBBRIB010000236.1:0-5564 GCA_038221745.1 Verrucomicrobiales bacterium | reverse complement strand
CTTTGGACTGCGGAGGGCATCACCACTTTGGGTGATGAGGTGGCCTGTGAGGGAGGATTATCGAAACAAAAAGGCAGTGAACTCGGTGCCGTTTTCAAAGAATGGTCATGCAGCGAGAAGCCCAAGTCTTGTGCCAAAACGGTGATGCTCTCCGCAGCCCAAGGTCTGACAGTCCATCAAGAAATCGCGATTGAGATGGCCTGATTCAGATCGGCAATGATGTCATCGATGTGCTCGATGCCGACGGACAAGCGGATAAGTTCCGGCGGAATGCCGCAGGCGAGCAGTTGCTCGGAATTGAGCTGCGAGTGGGTGGTGGTGGCTGGATGGATGGCAAGGGATTTCGCATCTCCGACGTTGGCGAGGTGTTTGAAGAGTTTGAGGGAATCGATGAACTTTGCGCCAGCGGATGCGCCACCTTTGATGCCGAAGACGACCATGCCACCACCTTTGCCGTGGAGGTATTTTTGGTTCAAGGCCGCTTGCGGATCGCCCGCCAGACCGGGGTAGCGGACCCACTCGACGGCGGGGTGGGCTTGCAGGTGTTTGGCGACGGCGAGGGAATTTTCACAATGGCGCTCCATCCGCAGCGGCAGGGTCTCGATGCCCTGGAGGGCGATCCATGCGTTGTCGGGCGCAAGGCAGGCGCCCAGGTTGCGCAGCGGGCCCGTGCGCATGCGCAGGATGTAGGCGAGTGAGGCCAAGGGGGCGGGGAGATCATGGCCCCAGCGGAGGCCGTGGTATGAGCCGTCCGGTGCATCGAAGAGCGGGTGCTTGCCGCCGGCCCAGTTGAATTTTCCTGAGTCGATGACGATGCCGCCGATGCCCGTGCCATGACCGCCGAGCCATTTGGTGAGCGAGTGGACGACGATGTCCGCACCGAAGGCGATGGGCTTTGTGAGATAGGGGGTGGAGAAGGTGGAATCGACGATGAGGGGCAACCCGAGCGCATGGGCACCGTCTGCGATTGCTTGAAGATCGGAGATTTCCAACGCGGGATTTGAAACGGTTTCGCAGAAGAATGCGCGGGTTTTGCTATCTGCGGCGGCGGCGAAATTTGCAGGATTGTTAGAATCGACGAAACGAACCTCGATGCCGAGTGCGGGAAGAATGTCCTTGAACTGGGTGTAGGAGCCGCCGTAAAGATTTCTAGCAGAAACAATGTTGTCGCCCGCTTGTGCGAGATTGATGATCGAGTAGAAAACAGCGGAGGTGCCGGAGGCGACGGCGAGGCCTGCCGCGCCGCCTTCGAGTGCGGCGAGGCGTTGTTCGAGCACATCATTGGTGGGATTCATCAAACGGGTGTAAATGTTTCCAAGTTCGCGCAGGGCGAAAAGATTGGCCGCATGTTCGGTGCTGTTGAACACATAAGACGCGGTCCGGTAGATCGGCACGGCACACGAATTGGTTGTCGGGTCTGTGCTGTAGCCAGCGTGAAGGCAGAGAGTTTCAAGTTTCATGATAGGATTTATCGTTCGGGATTCATCAAATTGCCACAAAGCTTCGAAATCAAGCCCGAAGAATGGAACGCTTACTGATAAAAAGCCTGACTCGTTGAATTCCAACTGATTTCTCATACCGGAAACGAGGTTGGCTTCTGGCATCTCCAAGAGTAGATGAAAACCTGTCCGCCGTAGCTTCATGCGAAGGCTGGATGATTTCCCCCGAGCACCCAAGCATGCACCTGCCAGCCTTGACTCCCGCAAATACGACTCAAGCCACACAGAAACAACAGATGATCTTCCTTCTCAATGAAGATCACTTTGCCCCCATCTCCACGGGCCATGACATGAAAGATTGCACAGGGTTATTCGAAGCGTAAAGGTCTAGTCACGCTGGAGCTTCAATTAAATTTCAGCAGAATCAAGCAAAATGTTACGATGCGAGGACTGGTACCCTTTAATTGACCCTTTCATGATCGGCCCCTAGTTATGGGCACGGAACATGGATGCCCCCAAGGAGTATCGTCAGTCCTAAAACAAAGGTTCCGTCCAGTAATTGGCCGAGAACGACCACAATTTTTGTCGTGACCACGACAAAATTTGTGGTTCAGGATATCGGCTAGATCGATAGCATGGTGGATTTTGCCGGCAGGAGGATAAGGGATCTATCCAAATGCATCCTGCAATCTTTGTCCTGGCCGGGACAAGAATCATGGGGCAATGACAGATGGTGTCCCTGCTTTACTTGCTGGATAAGCCAAATGATTGTCCCTCTGGTCGATGAACTCCGAGGGTGCTGGGCCTGCCGGGGTGATTGTGACGAGTCCGAAATTATAGCTTGTCGGTCTCTCTGACATTCGGGTCCAGCCTCTGTCATTCGGGCTTCTGTAAAAATCTTTGCCTCCCATGTGGCTGACGCGTCTCGCGGCTGTGCCAATGAATCGAAAAGGCCAAGCAACTGATAAGCACATCTTTATATGTGGCTGACGCGTTTCGCGGCTGTGCCACTGAACCGAAAAAGCCCAGCAACTGAAAAGCTCTTCTTGATATGTGGCTGACGCGTCTCGCGGCAGTGCCAATGAACCGAAAAAGCCCAGCAACTGATACGGCTCCTCTTCGCATGTGGCTGACGCGTCTCGCGGCTGTGCCAATGAATCGAAAAAGCCCCGCAACTGATACCGCGCTCTTCTTCCCACTCCCTCCAGCCCAAACAGAAGCTGCCACTCCCCAGAGTCACCTCCACCAGCCTCCATTCTTCTTCTTTGATCTCTGATCTCTGATCTCTGATCTCTGATTTCTGGTCTCTGGTCTCTGGTCTCTGGTCTCTGGTCTCTGGTCTCTGGTCTCTGGTCTCTGGATTCTTGTCTCTTTACACCCCCCAACCTCAAATCCCTCAAACTTCCCAATGAACCACTCGCTGCCGACGCTTTGCCTTTTAGTTTCCTCGCGCCATCCTTCCGCTTTCTTCCGAATCGTTCCCGCGCCTTCGCAAACGCCTCGTTCACAAACTCCTTGCTGCCGATCACCGCCCCATCCGTGAAATAGCGGACCCGGCAACGCAGCATTTTTGCAATACCAAGATCTTTCAAAACCGTCTCGTTGTCCCCGCTTTCCAGCATCTCGGCCGTGTTCTTAGTCAATGTGGCCGCAGTCTGTGGCTGTTGCTGGTGATCAGGCAATAAGACAAGACCCGACACCCCGTGAACTTCTGACCCATCCGCAGCAGCATCCGGAAATGTTCACGTTCATCCGCCTCCATCAAATAGTCCCGACCAACAATTCTCGATAAACAGTGTTATATTTCCGGCTTCGTCGTCGAATTTTTCCACGATACAACCCACCTTTTTCGGTTGTTAATACTCATCACGGATTAGATTTACCATCTACACCGAGAATACGAGAATGCCTAGGCATTTCTGATAAAAAGCCTGGCTTTTTGAATTCAATCTATTGTGAAAATATACCATAGAGTCCATCATGCGAATTGGTTGATCCATTCCATTGACTTTTCCCGTTGCTTGATCGTGAAGATCTGTGAATTGACCCATCAACATCTTGACCTTACGACGTATCGTTTTTTGCGTTAAATATAGATTCTTGGAAAATATCCTCAACGTTTTTTGGCTCGGGACTTCTTGAATGCTGGTGATGTTTACTGTGAGACCCCTTCTCCTTATTGGGCCGATAGCCACAAATCTTCATGCGTAACAGGATAGCCAGACAGCCGCCCTGGAGCCCTGTGGTTGTTTCTAGGTGAAATCTTCGGTGGTCAGTTCGCTGAGTTCGTCCTTGGTCCACTCGCGCTTGCGCATGCAGAGGCGGACGGCGTGTTTGCGGATGGCTTTTTCGAAGAGATTCCGCATGTGGCGACCGTTGCCGAATCCGCGGCCGGCGGATTGGAGTTCGGTGGCGACCATGGCTTCCAGCGCGGTGGCTGCGGAGGCGGCGAGCGTGTATTGGTTTTTTTCGCAGAAGCCTTTGAAAATCGAGACCAGCTCGGGTGCGGTGTAGTCTTCGAAATTGAGGTGGAGGGTGAAGCGCGATTGCAGGCCAGGATTGGTGGCGATGAATTGCCCCATGTCTGCCGGGTAGCCGGCGACGATGACGATGAGCCGCTCGCGGTGGTCTTCCATGCGCTTCACCAGAGTGTCGATGGCTTCGCGGCCGAAGTCGTTCTCGCCGCCGGAAACGAGGGCGTAGGCTTCATCGATGAAGAGCACGCCATCGAGTGATTGGTTGATGAGATCATCGGTTTTTTTGGCGGTGTGGCCGATGTATTGGCCGACGAGGCCGAGGCGGTCGGTCTCGACAAGGTGGCCTTTTTCTAGCACCCCGAGTGCGGAGAAGATCCGGGAAACGATGCGGGCGACGGTGGTTTTTCCGGTGCCGGGATTGCCGGAGAATACCATGTGGAGGGACATCGCCGCGCTCTTGAGATCGTGTTGTTCGCGGGCACGGTTGATTTCCAGGAAACGAACGAGGCTTTCAATTTCGCCCTTCACATTGGCGAGGCCAGCGAGGTTGGTGAGTGCGGCGAGGCAGGTTTCGAGGTCTTCTTTCCCGACGATCGCAGGAGCTGCCTCGATGGGTTCCTCGGTGTCGGTTTCGAGCCAGGTGAGGATTTTCGCAGCGCGTGCGGCATCGCCATTGAGAAGTTGGTGGGTGAGATTCGAGAGGAAGAGGCGCTCGTCGGAGTGGAGCGCGCCATCCGCCAGGGCAATGCCTGCGGCGGCGCGGAACAGTTGCTCACCCCAAGCGGCATGTTCCTTGCCAAAACGCAGGGCCGAGAGATCGTAGCTGGGCTGGGCGAGGATGCGTGCTTCCAGGAGGCGATCATGTGCGGCAGACCATTCGAGTTTCCGGCCTATGGCGGCGGTGTATTGTTTCTCCGGGTGATTGGTTTCCCCATCGATTCTCGCCGTTAGGAAGAGGACGAGCTTGAGTTCGTAATCGAGCTGCAAGGCTTCGCAGCCGTTTTCCGAGATGAGTATTTTACGGCTGCCGGGTATTCCGGCACAGGCGCGGTGGGCGAGGGCTTCTGGCATGATGGATGAAATCTAGGCGCTGACTTCCGCCGGCACCGCATGGGGGCCTCGCTCGAAGGAGGTGCGGTGAACGGTCTCTGCCTGGAGGGTGGTGATGAGCAGTGCCATCACGGCTTCCGCCACTTCCGGGTGGCCGCAGGTGAAGACATCCACCGCCGCATAGCCGTGCTCCGGCCACGTGTGAACGGTGATGTGGCTTTCCGCGATGACGACCACGCCACTTACGCCTTGCGGAGAGAAGTGGTGAAAATGGGAGGACACCAAGGTGGCTCCGCCTTCTACCGCGCATCTGCGGAAACATTTTTCCAGACTGCCGGCATCATTGAGCACCGTGGCCGGGCAACCGGTGAGTTCGGCGAGGACATGCCTCCCCGCCGGTGGCGGGCACGGTGTGGAATGGTGCATCGGGTGGATGAATTCAGCCGGGGCTGGTGGTGCCGAGCTTGGCCTTGAGGGCATCCAGCTTGGACTGCACATCGGGACTTCCTGCGCTGGTGGAGAGCGATTTGAACTCGTCTTCCAGGCGGGTGGTGCCCGAGTTATCCGCCATTTCCTTGGCCGCATCCGCTTCGTAGCC
>JBBRIB010000235.1:0-5583 GCA_038221745.1 Verrucomicrobiales bacterium | reverse complement strand
CATCATCTGTCGGCTCGCGGCCAAGGGATTCCGCCAAGCTTGAAGCAATCCGCCGCATCCTCGCGATCTTATCTACCATGTGAATAGGTAGGCGGATCGTCTTCGATTGATTGGCGAGCGCCCGCTTGATCGATTGCTTGATCCACCATGCGCCGTAGGTTGAAAGTTTTCCGCCTTTTTCCGGGTCGAAACGCTCAACCGCGTGCATCAGGCCGATGTTTCCCTCGGAAATCAAATCGCTGAGTGAAAGGCCGTAACCCGAATAATCTTGGGCAATCTTCACCACTAGGCGGAGATTCGCCTGAATCATGTGGGTCCGGGCCGCCTCGTCTCCCACTTTGATCCGTTCCGCCAGTGCGGTCTCCTCGGCTACCGTGAGCAACGGGGTCTTGGAAATCTCGCGGAGATAAAACTTCAAACTGCTGTCAGATTCGTAAGCCATAATGATAATTGGTAAGAGCTGAGAGAACTTAAGCGTACTTCGATGAGTTGCAACCGATTTATGAATTAAGTTCCTGAAAAGATTGAAAACATAAATTTTTCGTCGAGGCCAGCAAAATTTCATCGAATTGCGGTTTCCACCAGGGCGATTGCTCCGCAAGGCCTTCAAGGCATGTAATTTTGAATAGGAACTTAAAACCACGGTGGTGACGAAGGATACCCCATACCTTGTGCCGCTCATGAGGGCCGGGGCCAGCACCACGGCTCAAAGAACGCGATGAATGGATGGCTTGGGACCCGCTTACCCGGGACAGCTGCCAACCGCTCGTCACCCAGCTCAGGAGATTTTTTCCAACCTGTCATTGTGCCCCATTGTCGGAAGCCGACCCCCACCTCGCTTCGGGTTTTATGTTTCGCTGAAACCCGTCTCCAAGTTTTTCGGTTCAGTCCGCCAGTGGTCGAGTGACACGATTTTTTGAGAATTCGCTAGATGAGGGGCACACCGGGGGGAACGTTTGAGGCAGGTGCCCATGAGAAGCACGCGTCTGTCGGTAGGGCGTCGGAGTTGGGCCGCCATGAAGGGTGGGGTCGGTGAAACTAGGAGTCCTTGAACCTGGGGTAATGGGAAAATTGGAAATTGTTGGGAATTTATTTCTGTGTTCCCAATTAGGGGAGGGGGAGGTATTGGTTTTGGCAGATGGTGAATCTTTTGCGTGCCGGTGGATTTCTAGGGGTTTTCATTCTGATGGCTGGGCTTAGCATGGCGCAGGATTCAACGTGGGACGTGCGGTTTGCGAGGATGTTTTCCCAACGGCTGAAGGAGATTGGAAAAGAAGTGGCGGAACTCAAGCCTCCGTTGGAAGGTTTGCCGAACATTCCAATCGATGATCAAGGCGGGACGGGTGGATTTGCGAGTATTCACTTAACTCGCGTGCCATTGAAAGGTGAGCGGTTCGCGGTGGAGGTGATGTGGGGGAAGCCATCAATGGTGGATAGTCTGGCCTTGGTGCCGGCGCGGCGCTATGACGAGATGGGTCTTGAGGCGTTGTATGGGTTGCCGGAGGATTTCAGCGTCGAGTTGATCGATGAAAAAGGCGGGGTGCTTGCGACGGTGGCGAGGGAGAGCGATAGCCGCAGTGATCCGGTGCGGAAAGGGCATCCGTTTTTCTATCAGGTAGAACCCCCGGTGGAAGCAGCGGGACTGCGGATTTCTGCCGGGCGATTGCAGGAGAATCGTGAGGATGGAGAAAACTTCGTACATGCGTGGGCGGAGATTTTTGTGTATCAGGAAGGTAGGGAAATAGCACATGGAGCAAAAGTAGTTTTCACCGGTGGTTCAGCGCCATCGGCCCCGTGGCTTTGGAAACCGGAGTTTCTGGTGGATGGGCAAACCCCTCTGGGATTACCTGAAATTCCGGTGAAGGATTTCCAGAACGTGGGATGGTTGTCCGAGGGCCGGCAGAATGCGGATGAAGTGGTGAGCCTCAACCTGGATTTTGGGGAGAATGTGACCCTCACCGCATTGCGATTACTGCCCGCGAAGAGGCCGACCTCGGATTTACCCAGTGGTTTTGGTTTCCCCAGGAAACTCGCAGTTTCCATTTCGGCATCGGAGGGGGATGATGGGTGGGAACGGATCGCAGAGGGGGAGTTTCGCAATCCAGGACATAATCCGGTGCTGATTCCCTTGAAGGAGCGGTCCGGGAGGCATCTGCGAATCGAAGTGAAAGAATCATGGAAGGTCTTTGAGAATTATCCGGCATTCCTGGCATTTTCAGAAGTCGAGGCATTGAGCGGGGACCGTAACCTGGCGCTTGGAAAAGTCATGCGCTCACCGGATGGCATGCTCAATATCATCGGCTCCGGCGGGCGCAATTGGAGCATCGCCGCACTCACCGATGGTTTCGGCCCGGATGGTAAACTGGTCTCATCCCGCGCGTGGGTGGGCGAACTCGATGAGCGGTTGCGCATTGAAACCCGGATTCACAATCTCCAGGCAGAAGGGGGAAAGGTGATCAACGGCTGGAGGAATGCAGGACTCACCTTGTTTGTGATTCTAGGGCTGGCGGGCGCCTTCGCGATCATCGCTCTGCCGATCCGCTATCGCATCCACTCGAACCGCGAGCTGATGAAAGTAAGAGAACGCATCGCCGGAGACCTGCACGATGAAGTAGGCAGCAATCTCGGGAGTATTCAAATGTTAGCCGATCTGGCAGAAGGGCGCTCGGGGCACTCGGAGGAATTGAAACGCATTCAACGCATCGCTGCCGAGACGGTGAGCGCGGTGCGTGACATTGTCTGGTTGTTAAGACCTGAGGGCGACCATCGCATTGGCCCGGTTGAGCATTTGCGTGAGACAAGTTCAATCATGTTGGAAATGCTTGAGTGGAAGTTCACAGCGAACGAAGCTTCGTGGGAAGTCGAGTTTCCTGAAGAAACGAACAGACATTTGTTTCTATACTTTCGCGAAGCCTTACACAACATCCTGCGCCATGCGAAAGCCACCCATGTGGAAGTGCGGGTGGAAACCCGGGAATCCCACTTTCAACTTGTGATCCTGGATAATGGTGCGGGCATCTCTCCAGAGCGGATCAAGCGCCCATCCACTTTGCGAGCTTTGCGCCAGCGTGCCGATGCCCTCGATGCGGATTTCATTTTCACCAGCAGCGAAGGCGCAGGAACCAAGCTTGACCTCACCGTGCCGCTGGGTCGCAAAAAATCGCGAAAAGTCGCTCCTCCCGCATCTGCATCCGATAATTCATAAACCCGCCCTTTCCCCAAGCCCTGCATTGGGCTATGTCTCCACCCCATGGCCGAATCGAAGCCCAAGAAAGACAAGCCCATCCGGCTGATTCTCATTGAGGATCACGCGGATTTTCGTGAATCCGTTTCGATGGTCCTCACCGAGCGCGGCGGCTACGATTGTGTCGGCGGATTTTCCACCATGGAGGATGCGCTGGAAGACATCCGCGCCGGTCTTCACGCGGATCTGGTGCTTTCCGACCTTGGATTGCCCGGCATGAGCGGCATCGCCGGGATCCGGAAAATCCGTGCACTCCTCCCCGAAGCCCGCGTCCTTGTGCTTACCGCATTTACCGATAAGGCCAAGGTCTTCGCCGCCCTCGAAGCCGGGGCTCACGGCTACCTCGTCAAGGCGGGCAGCGCCGTCCGGCTGCTGGAGACCCTCGAAGAGGTTCTCGCCGGCGGCACCCCTTTGGATCCGAAAATCGCCGGCATGATCCTCCAAACCTTCCGCCAGCTCAGCCCGATCTCCGGCGCGGAAACGCTCTCCGTCCGCGAGTGCGAGGTGCTCCAACTTTCTGCCAAAGGCCTCGCCCGCAAGGAAATCGCCGATGAACTCAAAATCAGCGAGCATTCCGCCACCGAGTATATCAAGCGCAGCTTCGATAAACTTCACGTCCGAAGCCTTCCTGCTGCCGTGAGCGAAGCTATTCGCCGTGGCTTTTTGGATCTTTCCTGAGTCTTGGCGGCCCTCTTAAGTTAAAAACAGACCAAATCTGCGCACTGTGACAATTTGTCCTAATATCAGTGTGCCAAGTTGTCGCGATTTTCCCAATTGTTGGGCCATCCCAACGCCAAAAAAATTCACAAAATCATCTTAATCAATGAGTTATATGTTTTCTAATTTGAGATGGTACACGCTCTGCGAAGGGATGTCATCATCCAACGCCCACAAGGCCAACTTTAGAAAGAAACCACCTACATGTCTAAAATTCTCGGAATCGACCTCGGCACCACCAACTCCTGCATGGCCGTCATGGATGGCAGCGAGTCCACCGTGTTGGAGAACTCAGAAGGCGCACGCACCACCCCATCCGTTGTCGCCTTTGCGAAGAACGGCGAGCGCCTCGTCGGCCAAGCTGCGAAGCGCCAAGCCGTCACCAACCCGCAAAACACCATCTTTTCCGCAAAGCGCCTGATCGGCCGCAAGTTTGCCGAGCTCAAAGATGCCGACAAACGCATGCCCTACACCATCGTCGCCGCTGCAAATGGCGATGCCCATATTCAGGTTGAAGTCGCTGGCGAAAAGAAGACTTACTCCCCACAGGAAATCGCCGCCATGGTCCTCGGCAAGCTTAAGGCCGATGCCGAAGCCAAGCTCGGTGAAAAAATCACCCAGGCCGTCATCACGGTCCCAGCCTATTTCAACGACTCCCAGCGCAATGCCACCAAGGCCGCTGGTGAAATCGCCGGTCTCGAAGTCCTCCGTATCATCAACGAGCCGACCGCCGCAGCTCTCGCTTACGGCCTCGATAAAAAATCCGATGAAAAAATCGCCGTCTATGACCTCGGCGGTGGCACTTTCGACATCTCCGTGCTCGAAATCGGCGATGGCGTTTTCGAGGTTCTAGCCACCGATGGCGATACCATGCTCGGCGGTGACGACTGGGACAACACCCTCATTCAATGGATCGTCGCCGAGTTCAAGAAGGACCAAGGGATCGACCTCTCCGGCCAGCCAGATGCCCTCCAACGCATCAAAGAAGAGGCTGAAAAGGCCAAAATCGCCCTTTCCTCCACCCAGTCCTACGACATCAGCCTGCCCTTCGTCACCGCAGATGCCACTGGCCCCAAGCACATCCAGCTCACCCTCACCCGCGCCAAGCTCGAGCAGCTCACCGATTCTCTTTTCGAGCGCACCAAGAAGCCCGTCCGCGATTGCCTCAAGGAAGCTGGACTCACCGCCAAGGAAATCGACGAACTCGTTCTCGTCGGCGGCATGACCCGCATGCCGAAAGTCGTTGAGATCGCCCGTGAACTCGCCGGTCAGACCCCGCACCAAGGGGTCAACCCGGACGAAGTCGTCGCCATCGGCGCGGCCATCCAAGGTGGTGTCCTCCGCGGCGATGTAAAAGACGTGCTCCTCCTCGATGTCAGCCCGCTCACTCTTTCCATCGAAACGGAAGGCTCCCGCGCCACTCCGATGATCGAGCGCAACACCACCATCCCGGCCAAGACGTCTCAAATCTTCTCCACCGCTTCCGACAATCAGCCCGCCGTGGATATCCGCATCTGCCAGGGCGAGCGCCCGATGTTCGTGGACAACAAACTCCTCGGCAACTTCAAGCTCGATGGCATCTCCTCCGCCCGCCGTGGTGAGCCACAAATCGAAGTCACCTT
>JBBRIB010000234.1:0-5589 GCA_038221745.1 Verrucomicrobiales bacterium | reverse complement strand
CCGCAGACGTAGAATGCCGCACCTGCTTGGAGCCACGCCCAGAGTTCGGCACCTTGATCGAGCATCAGGTTTTGCACATAGATTTTTTCCTTCTGATCGCGGGACCATGCCAGATCCAGCCGCCCGAGCGTGCCATCCGCGAGGTAGCCATTGAGTTCATCTTCGTAGAGGAAATCCGAAGCACTGTAAGGGTTGCCGAAAAACAGCCAGTTTTTCCCGGTGGCCCCGGTGGCTTTCCGGTCTTCAAGAAACGCACGAAAGGGGGCAATCCCCGTCCCTGGGCCGACCATGATCACCGGCACTTCTCCGTTGGAAGGTAAGCGGAACGCATTGTTGGAATGCAGATAAACCCTTGGTGTCACCTCTTCTGTCAGGCGATCAGAAAGGAACGTGGAGCAGATGCCACCCCGTTTGCGGCCATGCGTCTGGTAGCGGACGATGCCCACGCACAGGTGGACTTCACCCGGATGCGCGCGCGGGCTGGAGGCGATCGAATACAAGCGCGGCTGCAACTTTTTAAGAATCCCCACAAACTCCTCGCCGTCGGTGAAATCCGCAGGGTGATCGATCACCAGGTCGATCAAATCCCGGCCCCAACAAAAATCATCCCAGGCCTTCTTGTCATCGGCTTGGACGAGTGAGCGCAGAAACGGCGAGCCGCTTTTGGCCTGCCATTTTTGGATGATGGATTTATTGAGCGAGCCGATGTCATAAAACCGAATCAGCGCCTCGCGCAAGGTGACTTCATCGCCATCAGGAGTGGGGACCATGCCGGCTTTGAAAGGCAGGTTTGTGATGATTTCATCCACCACTCCGGGCGGATTGAGCGGATAGACTCCGAGGGCATCTCCCACTTCGTATTCAAGGCCGGAACTTGTTAGGGAAAGGGCTACATGGTGGGTTTGCTTGTCACCTGCACCGTTGAGGTTGAAATTCGCCACCACGGGCGAGGGAAAAGGATTGGATTTATTATAACCTTCCTCGCTTGGATCACTGGTCGTCGCCAAGGCGGGTGCGGCTGAAGCGGCTGGCCCTAACAAAGAGAGGAGTGCGGCAGACCACTGCGCGTAGGGCACATCCGCATCCACGTCCACATCCACGCGGTCGTAGATCCGGGAGGCACCCAGCTCACCCAGCCGGATATCGAACTCAATGCCACATTTGCAGAAATCCGGGTAGCTGGTATCGCCCAAGGCCAGGACCGAGTAGGAAACTCCCTCAAGCTTGGGTGCCGCGTCACTCATGAGCCATGCGTGAAGCTCGGTGGCGGAATCCGGCGGCTCGCCATCGCCATAGGTGGAGGTGATGATCAAAAGATTTTTCTCCGTCGGCAGCCGGGCGCGATCATAAGCGGCCATGTCATGCATCTCTGGCATGAAATTTCCCTTCTTGAGCGTCTTGTGAAGTTTTTTAGCGAGGCCTTCCGCCGTCCCTGTTTGCGAGCCATACAGCACGGTGACTGGCACCGCCGGCTCTGAGGCAGACATCGTTTGCAATCCTTGGGCGAGGGCTTTGGTAAGAAAATCGTTAAGCCAGGCTCGCTGCTCCGGCGTGAACGGGGCATCGTTTGGAAGTTGAATCGGGAAGACCATTGCTCTTTATTGACAAATGAAAACACCCATCACCGGGCAGCGGAACTTGGGTGCGGATACTGGTGGAATCAAGCCTGATTCGTGCCAATTCGCCTCATTTTCACTATGAGTATTTCAGATTTTTTGAGGGGTCCAATTCAAAATCCAACGAAAATTGATCGAGCGTGTGAGGCTTGATGAACTTCTCCACGAGCTTCAGGTGAAATGGATCATCGAGGGCGAATCCAAGTTTTTCCAAGGACTCGATTTCCATGGAATAGTAAAATTGCCATTGTGAAGTCACATCGATGTTCCGCCCGGATTTCACACTCAAGACTCCGGGAATCTTCAGAAGCAGGCTGCGGCTGCTGCGGACGAGTTCCTCCAACAAAGGTGCGTCCACTTCCGGCTTGAGTTGGAAATAAACGACATGCTGGATCATCAAGGGACGGGCTTCAGGATTTCCAGGACAAGGCACCTTTTTTCAGGGCATAAACGTAGGCAAACACCAGGATTCCGGCGAAGCCCGCCATGCTCACCAAGGCCGTCGGGCCATGCTGGGCCGTAAGATCCCGGAACTGCACCGCCCATGGATACATGAAGACCACCTCGATATCGAAGATCACGAACAACATCGCCACCAGATAGAATTTCACTGAAAACCTCGGTGAACCCTCGCCGATCGGTAACATTCCACATTCATAAGCACTGTCTTTGGTCTTGTTCGTCTTGGCCGTGCGCCCGAAAATGATGCTCGAACTCAGAACCGTGACGGCAAAGCCGATCGCGATGAGGATTTGAATGAGGACTGGAAGGTAATCGACTGGCATGACGAAAGGGCGGCGCAGGAGGTTTTAAACTCCTCACGGTGGATTGGGAGAAAAAACCAAATAAAAAAACCCGCGCCTTTTCGAGGCGCGGGCTTTTCAGGAGAGATCAATCAATCTTCTTGTGCGGCCGCCTCCTGGGCAGCTGCAAAAGCACTGGATGCTTCATGAACGCGAGCGGTTCCTTTGTATTCCTTACCCAGTTTCTCTACCAAGCCACGAGTGACCAGGTTTTGAAGTTTTTCATAAGCACGGAGGCGGAGCATTTCTTCTCCACCGCTCACTGCGTTGCGTAGTTTTAAATTCGCGAAGACTCGTTCAAACAAGTCGTTGAATCCAAACACTTTCTTTTCAGAAAGAACAACGCACAGCTCATCAGTGACATGATCAGGAAGGCGACGTGAGAATCGGGTACGTTTCGTTGTAATTGCCATAACGAAGCCAAGCTACACCCGAATGTGACAAAAGCGACTCAAAAAACGGTTGTTCATAAGAAATAATTGAAATTATTTTGCAAGTCTTAACTTTAAACCTACGTGATCAAGTAATTCTGGAATTTGCCGGCTTGACAGCCCGGCATTTTTCGCCATCTTCCGCATCCCGCCGCGTCGGAAACGCGTCAGGAAACTAAATTCTCATGAAAAAGGAACTTCATCCGAAATACAATCCGGTCATCTTCGTTGATATGACGACCGGCAAGCGCTTCATCAGCCGCTCGACCAAGAATTCTGAAAAGAAAGAAGTTGTCGATGGCGTGGAGCACAGCGTCATCTCCATCGGCGTCACGTCCGATTCGCATCCGTTCTTCACCGGCCTCGCCCAGTTTGTGGATACGGAAGGCCGGATCGATAAATTCCAAAAGCGTTTCGGTGCCGTCCGCCGCGTTGGGAAGCCGAAACTCGACTGATCCGGTTATTTCCCAATTTCACCAAAACGTTCGCCTGCCTCGCCGCAGCCGGGCGTTTTTTATTGAACCATATACCACGCCCGTTTTGCAGTGGCGGAGTTGCGCTTCAATTTTACGAGCATCCAAATGGCGATCGTGGGAACAATGAACCCGACAAGCATGAAAAAAAGCGAGAAGAGGCTGAATTTTCCTGTGATGAAACTGACGACCAAACCCCCTATCAAAGCGAAAGACACACCGAAAACCAGCCCGGTAGCGATGAACAAAACCAGGATTCCGATGATCCAACCTGAGTTCTGTAGCGGAGAAACCCAGCCTGTTTGCAGATTCCGGCACGCGATTGCCGTGAAAACGCCGTTTCCTTCGATCCCTGCCAGCCGCACGCGGTCGCCGTCCTGAATGATAGGCGGAGTGGAGAGTCGCAGCTCCACCCGTTTTTCCCCGATGGATAGCAACGCGATATGGGTGGTCTGAGCCGCTGTTTCACCACCACCGGAGATTTGCGTGGTCCTTTGGAGTAGCGAAACCACACCCTCAAGTGTGGTCAGCGGATAATTGGAAAATGGATTTCCTCCTTGGCGAATCATATAACCACTCTTCCATCAGGCGCATGGTCCTGTCGAGCGGGAAACGAGGGAGAACAGTCGGTAAATTAGCGAGCGCCGGAGGTTGCTACCGCTCTCAATCGATGCTGAAATCAGCGCAACGCATATTATATTCCATGACCGACCTCGAACTTGCCACCCACGCCGCGCTCACCGCCGGGATTCTTCTTCGCGAAAATTTTGGCAGCGATGCCGTCGTCGATGAAGCCAGCGCCCATGACATCAAGCTCGCGCTCGATAAGGAGTCCCAGGAGTTGATCACTGATATTCTCTTGGGTGCCCGGCCGGGAGATGCGCTCTATGGCGAAGAAGGGATTGCCGGGAATCAGGAATCGCCGCGCCAATGGATTGTCGATCCCATAGATGGCACGGTGAATTTTTTCTATGGCATTCCGCATTTCTGCGTGTCCATCGCGCTGCGGGTGGATGGGGAAATCGTCGTGGGCGTGATCCATGATCCGATGGTGGGTGAGACTTGGACGGTGGAGAAGGGCGGCCCTGCGATGCTCAATGGCAAGCCAATCCAGGCGAGCAAGCGGGCGACCTTTGCCGAGTCCATCTTGTTTGTGGGTTGCGGCAAGGATGATGCCGCCTTACGCACTGGAATCGAGCGCTTCCACCGTGCTTCGCTCAAGGCGCGGAAAATGCGGATGATGGGGTCCGCCGCATTGGGCATGGCATACATCGCTTGTGGGCGCTTGGATGGCTACATCGAGTCCCGCATTTCCTTGTGGGACATAGCGGCCGGCCAACTTTTAGTGGAAACCGCCGGCGGAAAAGTGGAACTCACCGAAGTCCACGGCCACGGCGATGCATGGTCCATCGTCGCCAGCAACGGGGTGATTCCCATCGAGGAAATCCTTTGAAGGTGAGTATTGGAAATCTCAAATCTCAAATCAAAGGATGATCGGCATCGGCTACGACGTTCACCAATTCGCAGGGAACCGCCCGCTGGTGCTTGGTGGGGTGACCATTCCCCACACTCATGGGCTGGCTGGGCATTCGGATGCGGATGTGCTGTGCCATGCCATCGCGGATGCGGTGTTAGGCGCAATCGGGCAGCCGGACATTGGCTACTTTTTCCCGCCGGGGGATCCCGCGTGCAAGGACATCTGCTCGTTGAGGATTTTGGAAAAGTGCCGGGAGTTGGTAGCGGCGGCGGGTTTGAAAATCATCAATGTGGATTCCACTTTGATCGCCGAGGCACCGCGGGTTTTACCTCACCGGGATGCAATGCGGGCAAACATCGGCGCGGCCCTCGGAATTCCGCCCGAGCGGGTGGGCATCAAGGCCACCACCAATGAGATGATGGGATTCATCGGGCGCGAAGAAGGCATCGCTGCGATGGCCGTGGCGCAGGTGGATTAGAAACCCGCTGAAATCCATCAGGCCACTTGGGTTCCGAGAGTCTCGCGCACGCGCCCGGCGATCAGCTCTGCAAGTGTGGCTTCTCCCTCTTCCCGCAGGAAATCACAATAGTTCGATGCCACGGCTTCGAGATCCTCCGCATAGTCCGGGCCGAGTGCCTCGTAGCCCGCGAGGGATTTTTCGAAATGCCTTCTCGCCCACGAGCGGTCCCCCGTGCTGAGCAGGGCGAGGGCTAGATTGTTGTGGGACTGGGCGGTGTCCGGATGCTCTTCGCCTAACAAGTTGCGACGGGTTTCCAAGGCCATCATGTG
>JBBRIB010000233.1:0-5594 GCA_038221745.1 Verrucomicrobiales bacterium | reverse complement strand
TCTCCATATGCGGTATCGTCGCCCCCGAAGCCTTCGGAGATTTCAGGGAAGCAGCCGCTTCCCCGACGAGGAACCATTGTGTGTTCAGGTGGCAACGGGAGCCGCTACCACCATCCTTTCAGATTTGTTGTTTATTCAGCGGCAGGAGCTTTGGCGGCAGGCGCTTCGACCTCGGCTTCGGCAGCAGGTGCTGTCTCGGCAGGGGCCTCGGCCTCGGCTTCGGCAGCAGGTGCTGTCTCGGCAGGGGCTTCGACCTCGGCTTCTGCAGCAGGTGCTGTCTCGGCTGGGGCTTCGACCTCAGCTTCGGCAGCAGGTGCTGTCTCGGCTGGGGCTTCGACCTCAGCTTCGGCAGCAGGTGCTGTTTCGGCGGGGGTTTCGGCCTCGGCTTCGTCAGCAGGTGCTGTCTCAGCTGGGGCTTCGGCCTCAGGTGCTGTTTCGGCGGCAGGTGCTGTTTCGGCGGCAGGTGCCTCGACGGCAACGGCTTCTGGAGCTGGTGTTTCTTCTTCGGATGAGCTTTCGCCCTCCGGGTTGAATTTATTTTGCACGATCCGGGCGATGCGGGTAGCAGGCTCGAGGATGGTGGCAAGAAGTTGGGAAAGAACTGCTTCGCGGGATGGGATGTCGGCGATGGCCTTGAGCTTTTCCGCATCGAGCACGGCATTGCCAAGGATTCCCACCTTCATCTCGGGCTTCTTGAATTCCTTTTCGAAATTCTTGATGACCTTGGCGGCGGAGAAGACTTCGCTTTGGCCCATGACGTAGGCCATTTGGCCGACGAGATCGTTGCCGATGTCCGGCATGCCAGCCTCGGCGAGGGCTTTGCGCATATAGCTGTTTTTCGCAACGGTACATTGGGCACCACCTGCATCGAGGCGGGTGCGCAGCTCGGTGAATTGCTTCACGGTGAGGCCGGTGTAATCGATGACGATCAGGTAGGGAGACGCATTGACGCGATCCAACAGGCCGTCGATGATGATTTTCTTATCAGGATTCATGTTCGTGGGCTACCGGAGTTAAGCAGAGGCTTTGGTGTAGGTGGCGGCTTCCAGGGGAAGGCCGGGAAGCATCGAAGCGGCGAGAGTCACGGCTTGGATGTAGTTTCCCTTGGCGGAGGGTGGCTTGGCACGAACGACGCTGTCCACGAAGGCACGGGCGTTTTCTTCCAATTGGGCAGGCTCGAAGGAGGATTTACCAATCGATCCGGAGACGTTGCCGTTTTTGTCGAGTTTGAAATCGACGCGGCCGGCTTTCACTTCGCGAACGGCCTTGGCGGTATCGTCGGTGACGGTGCCGGTCTTCGGGTTCGGCATCAGGCCACGAGGTCCGAGGACCCGGGCGATTTTGCGGACTTCAGCCATGGCATCCGGAGTGGCGATGGCGGAATCGAAATCCGTGAAACCTTCTTGGACTTTTTTGATCAGGTCTTCGTAACCCACGTGTTCCGCGCCAGCGGCGATGGCTGCCTCAGCGGCGGCACCTTGGGCGAAGACAGCGACGCGGACATTTCTGCCGGTGCCGTGAGGAAGGGAAACGGAACCACGGACCATTTGATCACTCTTCCGTGGATCCACGCCGAGGTGGAAGGAGAGCGTGACAGTCGGGATGAATTTAGGCGCCGGGAATTGCTTCACGGTGCTGATTGCGTCGGTCAGGGAGTAGTTCTTGCCGGCTTTGACAAGGGCGACTGCCTGTTTGTAGCGTTTGCTGCGGTGTTTGGCCATTTTGGTATTCGTTAGCAGTTCGGGCGGAAATTGCGGGGTGCGATTCCCTCCTGCGGGGTGCTTCGGAGCGTTCAGGCTCCTGAGCGGAAATTCTTAGAGATTGGAGAAACGCCAGCCATAGGCCAACGCTCCTTGAAATTTTTCAGTAACCTTCGATTTCAAGGCCCATTTGGCGTGCGGTGCCGGCAAGGATGCGGGCAGCGGCTTCTGGATCCTTGGTGTTCATGTCCGGCATTTTGATTTTCACCACTTCCATCAACTGGGCTTTGGTGAGCTTGCCGACCTTGATTTTGTTCGGCTCTTTGGAGCCGGAAGCGAGACCTGCCGCCTTCTTGAGAAGATTGCCGGCTGGCGGCTTTTTGGTGATGAATGAGAATGATTTGTCTTTGTAAACAGAGATCACCACTGGCAACACATCGCCCGTCTGGGCTTGGGTGGCAGCGTTGAATTCCTTACAGAACGCCATGATGTTCACCCCGGCTTGGCCGAGGGCCGGGCCGACGGGTGGAGATGGGTTGGCGGCTCCTGCTTTGATCTGGAGCTTGATGATTTTGACGACTTCCTTTGCCATATTGGGATACTAATTTAAGTGCGGGAGAGGGGTGATTGTAAATTTCTGAGCGTTGGTCGAGAAAAATTATGCTCTTTCGACTTGCCAGTACTCCAGCTCGACTGGAGTGCTGCGACCAAAGATGCTCACGGAGACGCGCAGCTTGCCGCGCTCGGGGTCGATTTCCTCGACCACGCCGTTCTGGCTCTGGAACGGGCCATCGGCCACTTTGACCGTATCGCCCACCTCGAAGCTGATCGCGGGGCGGACGCTTTCTTCGCGTTCCTTGATCTGGGAAAGCATGGCATCCACCTCGCGCTGGCGCATCGGCGCAGGGCGGTCCTTGGTGCCGGCGAAGCCGATAACGCCATCCATCTCCTTGATGAAAAACCAGGTTTTCTCGACGAGTTGTCCATCCTCGGTGGCGAGGTACATGTTCACAATGATGTAACCGGGGAAGAATTTCTTCTTCGTTTCGGTCTTTTTGCCGCGGCGGATCTCGGAGACCATTTCAGTCGGCACGAGTACTTCGCGGATATATTCCGTCATCCCTTCAGCCTCGGCGGTGCGGGCAATGCGGTCACGCACTTTCCCTTCCTGGCCGGAGAGGACTTGCACTACGTACCACTGATCGCGGAATGATTTGGTTTCTGACATGACGGGACGGTCGGAGATGGGGTGAAAATTGCGTCGAAGTTTAGCGGCCGATGTTGGTGAAGAAACCAACGATCAACACATGGAAAAAGTCCCAGAACTGCACAAACCCCGCGAGCAGGATCATGGCGATGAGGACGACGATGGTGGAATCGACAAGTTCTTTGTATTTCTTGAGGCCTTTGATTTTGGGATCAGACTCCCATGGCCAGTTCGCTTTGCGGAGCTCGCCCTTTACCTCGCCCAAGAAATTGGAGATTTTCGAAAACATGATGTCGATTTGACGGTGATACTGAGAATGAAAAATGGCACGGAAGGTGGGACTCGAACCCACAACCAACGGTTTTGGAGACCGCTACTCTACCAATTGAGCTACTTCCGTTTTTTAGAGGCGACCAAGGGGCACCCCACTTTATAAGCGGGGTGCCCCGGAGTCCAGCATCCCTGCGGCGAGCCGCAGGGAGCCTCGGTTGCTTTTGAATTACTTGATGATTTCACCCACGCGACCGGCACCCACGGTGCGACCACCTTCGCGGATGGCGAAGCGCATCGTCATTTCCATGGCGATGGGAGTGATGAGCTCAACTTCGAGGTTGATGTTGTCGCCAGGCATCACCATTTCAACGCCTTCAGGGAGCTTGATGCTGCCAGTCACGTCCGTGGTGCGGAAGTAGAATTGAGGGCGATAGTTCGAAAAGAACGGCGTGTGACGGCCACCTTCCTCTTTCGAGAGAACGTAGATTTCCGATTTGAAAATCGTGTGCCCCTTGACGGTGCCGGTCTTGGCGATGACTTGGCCACGCTCGACGTCGTTCTTTTTCAAACCACGGACGAGGAGACCGACGTTGTCACCCGCACGACCTTCGTCGAGGAGTTTACGGAACATTTCGATGTCGGTGACGGTGGTCTTCTGCGTATCGCGGATGCCAACGATTTCGACTTCTTCCATCTTCTTGACGATTCCGCGCTCGACGCGGCCGGTGCAAACGGTTCCACGGCCTTCAATCGAGAACACGTCTTCGATGGGCATGAGGAAAGTTTTGTCAATAGGGCGCTCAGGCTCGGGGATGTAGGAATCCACGGCGTCCATGAGTTTCATGACGTTTTCCATTTGCGCCGGATCACCGTCAAGCGCGAGCTTGGCGGAACCCATGACGATTGGAATGTCGTCGCCCGGGAATTCATACATCGAGAGGAGATCGCGGATTTCCATTTCGACGAGTTCGAGGAGTTCTGCATCGTCAACAAGGTCCACCTTGTTCATGAAAACGACGAGGGCTGGCACGCCGACCTGACGGGCAAGCAGAATGTGCTCGCGAGTCTGTGGCATCGGGCCGTCCGCAGCGGAAACAACGAGGATACCGCCGTCCATTTGGGCAGCACCGGTGATCATGTTTTTCACATAGTCAGCGTGTCCTGGACAGTCCACGTGGGCGTAGTGGCGCTTTACGGTTTCATACTCCACGTGGGCAGTGTTGATGGTGATGCCGCGCTCGCGTTCTTCGGGAGCTGCGTCGATGTCTGCGTAGCTCTTCTTTTGGCAGAGGCCCTTTTCAGCAAGCGTGTTGGTGATTGCTGCGGTGAGGGTGGTTTTGCCGTGGTCAACGTGACCGATCGTGCCGATATTTACGTGCGGCTTATTGCGCTGGAATGCTTCTTTTGCCATGGTGGTGTGTTGTTCTGCTTGAGACTGATTGAGATTTTTCGAGATGACCCTGGAGCTCGCGGGGGGAATTGAACCCCCGACCTCATCCTTACCAAGGATGCGCTCTACCCCTGAGCTACGCGAGCAATGTGTTATGTTTCGCCCATCCTTTCACCCGACAAAAACACCGCGACCGGTCTCAATTGGAAGCGAGACTAGACGCGGCACCCCTGACTTGTTGTGGGGAAGAGCGGGCGGACATTACCAAAGACCTTCCCCCTGTCAAAAAAAATCTCGATTAATATTTTTTGCCCCACCTGGCGGAATTTCCCGCCTAGGGAGCGTCCTCAAGGAGCAGGCTAAAGCGCTTGATTGCCAAACATTTCCCATTTTCCGCATCCACCTCCACGATTACGCCGCACAGCCTGACGGGCCCTTTGGCGATCGGGAAACGCGTGGGCATCCCGGATTTGAACCGCCACACCACGGATTCCACCGTGCGCCCCAGAACCGAGTCATCCGGGCCGCACATCCCGGCATCGGTAAGGTAACCGGTGCCACCGGGGAAAATTCTTTCATCCGCCGTCTGCACGTGGGTGTGGGTGCCGACAACAAGTGAGACCTTGCCATCCAGCATCCGGCCCATCGCGATTTTTTCACTCGTCGTCTCCGCATGGTAGTCCAACACGAGGGTCACGACTCCCTCCGCCCGCAGCCGCTCCACTTCCTTTTCCACCGCCAGATACGGATTCTCCAAAGGTGGCTGGATGAATGACCGCCCCTGGGCCTGGATCACGCCGATCCTGCCTTTCGCCGTCTCCAAAACCACACTCCCCGCCCCCGGCGTGCCTGCGGGGTAGTTGATGGGCCTGAGCAAGCGCGGCTCCGTTGGAAAATAATCGACGATTTCCTGCTGATCCCACACATGATCTCCTGTAGTGATTACCGCCGCGCCCGCGCGCAGCAGATCAATGGCGATTTTCGAAGTGATCCCCTTGCCACCGGCTGAGTTCTCGCCATTTAC
>JBBRIB010000232.1:0-5614 GCA_038221745.1 Verrucomicrobiales bacterium | reverse complement strand
TGAAAGTGGCTACGGCATCCCAGCCTTTTGAGCTTTCCAGGATTTTCTTGGTCACCGGATGGATGGCTTCCGGATGGGCTTCCACGAATTCTCCTACCGCCGCCCACCGTTCCGCCACCCACGGCCCTTCGTAGAGGAGCTTGGCGGCCTCGATACAAGGTGTTAGGTCAATCCTCACCGCCTTGCCGCCGAGGGCTTCCAAGCGGGCGATGGCAGTGGCGAAAAGCGCGGGCGTGTCCGGATCTGCTGCAAAATCCAATGTCTCGGGCACGCCGAAAATGAATTCATCCAAAGGCAGGGAAACCGGCTCCACATCTCGCGAAAAGGCATCCACGGGATCAAAAACTCCCACCACTGCCGCCACCAAGAATGTATCTTCCGGCGTGTGGGTGAAAATTGAAACGCAATCGAGCGACCGGCATGCGGGCACCAACCCCCGATTGCTGAGCAACCCGCGGGTGGGCTTCCAACCGATCAGATTTTGAAACGCAGCCGGAACCCGGCCAGATCCAGCCGTATCCGTGCCGAGGGAAAATGCACAAAATCCCGCTGCCAAGGCCGTCGCGCTGCCGGAGCTCGAACCCCCGGGCAAATAGGCCGCGTCCCACACATTTTTTGGAATACCGTGGGGCGAACGCACCCCCACCAGGCCGGTGGCAAATTGATCGAGATTGGTTTTCCCAAGCGGAATCGCCCCTGCCGCCCGCAACAGCCGCACCACCTCCGCATCTTCGGCGGGCAGGTAGGAAAAATCGGGGCAAGCCGCCGTCGTCGGCCAGCCGCCCACATCGATATTATCTTTCACCACAAAAGGAACTCCCCAAAGCGGCAAATCCCGGGACATGGCCTCCACTGCCGCGGCGATTTCCAAAAGCTCGGACTTTTCAGGTAGATGAATGAAAATCGCGGGATCGCCCCACGCTTGGATCTTCTCGTAAAGCTCCGCCACGAGGGTGCTGGGAGTGAGCGATTGATCGGCATAACTGTTTCTAAGCGAGGCAATGGTGAGCATGGTTAGTTGGCGGTGGGAGTGCATTCTCATCAGCACGGAGCGTGACAAGGGAAAGAATGATTGCCGGTGATTTTACAGACTTTGTTTTTCGAACCCTTTTCGATCCTCAACTCATTTGCGAGGTTAGATTGACGACCTCATGGAGTTGGGCTATTCCTCCCGGACCATGACCTTGCGCAGCGTCTTTCACCTCGGCCTCACCTTGGCGCTTTTTACCTCGGCTCAAGCCCAGCTTGCCGCCACGCTGCGAGTCAACAAGCGCCAATACCTTGCGGGCGAGCCGGTGATGGCGGTGGTGACCGTCACAAATCATGCTGGGCAGAACCTCACGTTTGCGGGTGATGGCCGCAACCAGTGGCTGAATTTCGTGGTCAAGGACAGCAAGGGAAACCCTGTGAATTCCAAAGGCCGCGCCATTTTTGGAAAGATGACCGTAAAGGCCGGACAAACCATGGCCCGCGAAGTGGATCTCTCGGAGCACTTTAAACTCGACCAGCCCGGTGGCTTCTCCACAAGCGCGGTGATTCGCATGCCCGGTAGCGTCGGCGATGGCACCTCCACCAATCGGGTGACGTTCAATCAAAGCCCGGGGCGCTTGTTTTGGTCTCAGACGGTCGGCATCGCGGGTGGCTCAGGCGAAACCCGCCAATTCAGGATTCTCAATTTTTCGGGTGATCTCCGAAACCAGATCTACGCTCAAATCCGCAACGAACGCACCGGCCAATACGTCCGCACCTTCCTCTTAGGCGATGTCCTCACCCTCCGTGAGCCGCTCGCCACCGTGGATAACAAACAACGCATGCATGTGATGTTTCTCGCCACTCCCACCATGTGGGTCCATTGCGAAGTGGATACCGATGGGCGCCTCGTCAACCGCGGGATCCACCAACGCGCCAGCTCGGGAGACCCCCGGTTGGTCACCTTGAGCGACGGCAGTGTGCGGGTATCCAACAGCATTCGATACGATCCAAAATTAGCTGCCGAGTCCAAGGCAAAGATCCGCAAAGCCTCGGATCGCCCGCCCATCGGTTATTGATAGAGCGGGCTGGGGGCTGCCCTTCACATGAGTGAATGATTTTCTAGAAATGGCTTTACATTTTTAAAAAAAATCAATATTTCCTAAATGTCATTAAAACATTACTTTTCATGAAAGCTTTCCGTCATCTTTTAAAAATCACTCTTTTTTGCCTTTTGGGCAGCCAGCTCCCTGCCGCGAATTTTCGAACGGTGGTGATCGATGCCGGCCACGGCGGCCACGATAACGGTGGGCAATGGGGCCGGGTTTATGAAAAACACCTCGCGCTGGATACCGCCTATCGTCTCGAATCAAAATTGAAGAAACTCGGCTACAACACTGTAATGACGCGCCGCAGCGACTACTTCGTTTCACTTCCCCAGCGCGTGAACATTTCCAACCGTAGTCGCAATTCCATTTTCGTGAGCCTCCATTATAACTACACATGGAAACAGGAGGTCAGCGGTCTTGAAACTTTTTTCAACACCGAGCAAAGCAGGCCCTTGGCACAACATGTGCAAAGGGCGATTGTCAGCCGCACCCGCACGGTGGACCGCAGCGCCAAATACGCCCGATTCTACGTAATCCGGAATTCCACCAACCCCGCCATCCTCGTCGAGGGTGGATTTGTAAGCAACTCCCGCGAGCGGGACCGGATGAAATCCGCGTGGTTTCGCGATTCCATCGCCCAAGGCGTGGTGGATGGCATCCAGCGCTACCGCCGGAGCTACTGAAAAAACGAGATGCAATCTCCTGAAAATCGCTCAAATTCGGTGAGTGATTGCAGTAACTCTTGAGGAAATGCTGGCCAGCGAGGCCGCCGCTCTTGCCAATGGCTGGAGCGAGGAACAGCTCTTAAACTTGGCGGGAGAAAGACTCGGCAGGGCCATCGGTCGATTTTTCCCGACCTCAGGAACCGCAATCGGCTACCTCGGAAAGGGCCACAATGCGGGAGATACCCTCGTCGCCCTCAGAATCCTCCGAGATCAGTTTAAGTGGAAAATCTCCGTTCGCGCCGCATTTACCCACTCGGAACTCGCCTCTCTAACAGTTAAAAAATGGGATCAGCTCGGCCTCTCCCGGCCTTTGGATCGCCCCCCTGCTTGGCAAGACCTCCAAAGCCCCATTATCCTGTTGGATGGCTTGCTCGGCAGCGGAGCACAAGGCCCGTTGCGCAAACCCATCTTGGATGCCGCCCGTGAAATGATGGCGCTGAGTCGCCAATCCGGCGCTCGCATCGCCGCAGTCGATGTCCCTTCAGGAACCCACGTGGACACGGGTGAGAGCCAACCCGGAGCCGTGATGGCTGATGTCACCTTCATGATTGGCAATGCGAAAATCGGCCTGCTCAAAGGCAGTGCAGCCAGCCACACCGGAGCACTCGTCCTTGTCCCGGTGGACCCTCTCACCTCCCAGGGAGCGGGAAAAATCTCCGCCGTCACCCCCCAAACCGCACACTATGGAAAAGCAAACCGCCCCTTCGATTTCCACAAAGGGATGGCAGGTCGGGTCGCCATCTACGCCGGTTCTAGAGACTACCCGGGGGCTGCCGCACTTGCTGCGATCGGCGCGTTGCGGGGCGGGGCGGGGCTGGTCAACTTGTTCGTGCCTCCCGCATGCCTTGAACTCGTCTCTCCCGAATGCCCGCCTGAGATCATCGTCCGTGGCTTGGAAAATCCAATCGATCTGCTCAATTTTCGTTTCAACTCCCTCGTCATCGGTTGCGGCCTGAGCGATCTGGATGAATCTGCGGCCAATCAATTGTTAGAATTAGTCAAGAAGTCCCCCGGCCCGCTCGTCCTTGATGCCGAAATCCTCAATTTAATAGCATGTCGTGAGGCCACCGGATCGCTCGGCGCAAACCATCTTCTAACACCCCACCCCGGTGAGTTTGCCAGACTCGCGCCGGACCTTGCCACCATGCCTCGTGAGACTGCGGCACAGCACTTCACCGCCCGCCATCCCGCCACCCTTCTCCTCAAGGGCAGCCGCACCCTGGTCAGTGCGCCTGGCGAACCACTCCGCTGCAATACCACCGGAAATCCCGGCATGGCCAGCGGCGGACAAGGCGATCTGTTAGCCGGAGTCATCGGCGCCCGCCTTGCCATCCAGGATTCACTCCCGGACGCCGCTGCTCTTGGAGCCTGGCTTTGCGGCCGCGCCGCGGAGATCTGCCTCACCGGCAAAACCCTATCCGAGGAATCCCTCACCGCATCCGATGTCAGCCATCATCTAGGCGCTGCTTTCCGCGATTGGAAAACCCAGCAACGGTAAATCCCCCGGGTCTCCTTGCTCCTGCGCACCATGATTGCTACGACGTAGGACAGCCGTCTCGGCTGTCCTGGCCAGTAGGCATCTTGCCTGCTGTCTTGAAAGCACAAATCCTTACACGCGGAAGTATGGCTGGGATCACTTATCTCAAAATAGCTGTCCCTTTTGTGAGCGTCTTCGCCTTGTCGATCAGTGATAAGAGTTGATCACGGAAAGTTTGCTCGCCCAGATACCAACCTTGCCGCAAGTCAGCTTGGGCATCTTCGCCGATCTTGCCACCATTGTTAGCGGCACGCGCCTCCAGCCATGCCACATACGCCCTCCGCCCTCTGCCATCCTCCGCTAGCTCGAAAGACTTTAGCAATCGTTGCATTTCAAGCCATACCGGACCCTTGCCTGCCGCATATGAAAGCAGGCTACTCCAGCGGTAATCCACCAGTTTTCCCACCTCTCCGCTCGCCAACCCTGCCCTCGCTGGATTGAGATGGATGTAGTCTGCCACGATCCGAAAATAATGCTGATCCGTATCGCTACCATTTACTGGCACGGATTTATAACGCCCTTGAAACACATGCCCCCTTCTACGCCGGGCCCGATTCCAACCTTGGCTAAATATCCCTAACAACCACTTCATTCCTGCCACCAGATTCGGTTGCGGAGTTTCGATGAGAAGATGGAAATGATTTCCCATCAGCACCCATGCATGCACCCTCCAACCACAACTCCCACAAGTCTCCCCAAAACGACTCATGAAAACCAACCGATCATCATCCGTTTCAAACACCACCTTACCGCCGTCGCCGCGTGCCATTACATGATAAATCGCGCCGGCATATTGAAAACGAAGAGACCTTGCCATAGCCCAGTCGTGTCTTCACAAGCCTGCTAGGTCAAGAATAAATGTGTTACTGCGGGGACTGACCCCAAAGATTTTCACAAGAAAACACACTGAAAGCCATGAATAATATTAATAATAAGTAGCCAATATTAAAACCCATTTTTTTCTGTTTCTGGTGTAACTTTTTCATATGTATGTCTTGGAATCGCGTTCTTTGGGGTCAGTCCCCGCAGTATCACGTTTTATCAATTTCATTGAGTTTCTTTTGAAGCTTTTTATCTCGATTCACTATCCCCAGTTGCCGACTCACGGAGCCAGGGTGCCCCATTTTCAGCCAATTCGCAATCCATTCTGTGCCGACGATGGTATGGCGTCGAATGAATGCTGCCATCAGTGCCTTACCCTCATCTCCCTTTCGCAATGCTGTTAGCCCCTTGGCTGCCACGATCCGAAAATAATGCTGATCCGTATCGCTACC
>JBBRIB010000231.1:0-5627 GCA_038221745.1 Verrucomicrobiales bacterium | reverse complement strand
CGTTGCAAAAGCTTATGATCTCCTTGTAATTAAATCAGTCCGAAAGAAATGTCTCCTCATCCTCGGAGTCATGTTGTCCCCAGCATATATGCCTGTTCTCGCTCCCAACGTCTAAGCCGCCATCATACTCAATAATACATCTGATGCCTTAATATCTTTTGGCAATCTGGGTTGAACGAACAATCACCACGCCAACACTGCACGCGGCCGCCCCCGCCAACGATGTTGCATTAGTCCTTGATGCGACTCTGGAGTCCGGCGAGAACATCAGGCTGGCAATGTGCCCGATTGATGATGAAGGGGAAGAGTTTGGATGCAAGAACATAAGGCTCAAGGCCGGCGCAAATAAGACCGTCTGGCGCATCCCTGAGGACGTCGGCGGACATTGTGGTGCCACAGGCGACGGTAAGGTGGGCGGCGACGTGCGGGTGACGCGCGTCTTGGCCCTGCGCTGGCCATCGACCACGCCGGCCCGCGTGCGGTTCGGCGGACTGGAGGTGGGCGAACGCGAGCTGCCCATCGAGAGCATCCGCGTTGCGTTCGATCCGGGCACAGCCCGCAGTTGCTTGGTCAAGCAGTGCAGGCCGAGCGCCACGGGCTGATGAAACACTGGTTGATGACCTACACGCCCGCGAGAACAAACGCCTGCCCGACGCTGATGTGCGGCTGGTCGTGGGCACCAAGGCGACGTGTCGCCTAATGGAACTTTACGGAAACGTGGCGGACGAGCCGTTCATCGGTGATCCGTTCCCTGAGTGAAAAAACTCTAAGCCTTCAGGCATTCAGCGAAATGGTTCCGCTCGAGGTAAGCGAAATAGCAAAAGAGGAAACCGCCACCGTCTCTCTCATGCCCGGGGGCCTGCTGGATGCCGTGAGCGAAGAGCAAGCCCGCGACCTGATTTCTCGACCGCTGGATCGGCGACCGCCGCGTGCTACCACTGATCCGCAACTGGCTGGAAGCCGGGGTCAGCGAAGACGGGGAGGTGACGGAGGCAAGCGTGGGCACTCAACAGGGCGCGGTGGTCCGGACGGACAACCATTTGGCTTATCCAGCAGGTAAAGCAGAAATGCTATCTGTCATTGCCTCACGATTCTTCCATCAAAGAGATCGAGTCCGTCATCAGCACCCGACTTTTAAAGGATAATCTTCACCGCACTTGGGACACGGAAACGGCGGTTCTGCGGTTTGAGGTAATCTGCCAAGAGGGTGTTGACCCACTCGCGGGAGGTTGTGATGTCCCCGAGTTCAATGAGAGTTTCACCGGATTCGACGATGAGGATGTAGCCCTTGACATCAATAATTAGGGGGGAGGACTCGCCCTTGAGTTCAAGTTCGACGTGAATGTTCTTGGCGGTGGAGTCGATTTGGATGGAGGTCATATGTCCGTAACGGTTTTGGGTCTGGTTGAACCACAGTTTGACAGCCATTTCGATGGCACCGTCCTTAGCCGCATTGAGGAACGAGAAAAGCGACATAGGACATTGGTATTTCAGGCTTCCAAGGAAGAAACGGCAAGATGATTTCCTTGAATACGGATTTTGCTTTCAGAATGAGGGAGGGGACGAGCCTTTGGCCTTTAAACCAATTCCGCCGCAATCGGATCGACGAGGGCGCGGCCGCGATGGATGAGGAAGAGTCGGTCTTCGGTGATGTGGAGCAATCCTTCTTCGGCGAGATGGCTGGCTCGTGCGCGGGCTGCGGAGCTGAGGAGGGTGAGAGAAATGCCATCCCTGGTGCGCAGGCCGAGGGCGATTCTTTCGAGCCGCTGTGCTTCGGCATCAAGGGTCTCGGATTCTGTGAGGGCGTGGCCGATGGCCTGGATTTGCGCCACGTAGCGGGCGGTATCGGGAAGGTTTTTGGAGCGGATGGAATCGAGGGTTGAGACGGCGGAGGGGCCGAGTCCGAGGTAGTCCTCACCCCGCCAGTAGCCTTGATTGTGGGATGAGTGGTGGCCGGGCTTGGCGTAGTTCGAGGTTTCGTAGTGATCGAAGCCGCTGGCGGTGAGGAGTTCATCGGCGAGGTGGAAAAACTCCGCGTCGTGATCCTCGTTCTCACGCATTTCGCCACGGCGGAGGGATTCGAAAAACGCGGTGTCTTCCTCGTAGGTGAGGTTGTAAGCGGAAATATGATCGGGTTCTAATGAAACGGCATGCTTCAAGGTGTTTTCCCAATCGGTTTTCGATTGACCGGGAATGGAGAACATCAAATCGATATTGATCGATGGCATGCCCGCCTCACGGAGGATGCGCACGGATTCACTGGCTTGGGCGGCGGTGTGCTCGCGGCCTAATATTTCCAACACATGGGGGCTGAAGGATTGGATGCCGAGTGAGATTCGGGTCACGCCGAGGCTGCGGAAGAGTCTGGCCTTGGTGGCATCAAAGGTGGCGGGGTTTGCCTCGAGGGTGACTTCATCGAGTTGGGTGAAATCGATTTTTTCCTGTAAGGAGGTGAAGAGCCGGCTGAGATGGCTGGGTGAGAGCATGCTGGGCGTGCCGCCGCCGAGGTAAAGCGTGCGGGGCGCGGTGGTGATGCGGGATTCTGCTTCGCGGCAAAGTGCGTCAATGAACGGTCCGATGGGTGTCTCGCCCGGAGTGTGTTTGTAAAACGAGCAATAGGGACAGATGCGATGACAAAAGGGGATATGGAGGTAAAGCAGCAAGGCGCGGAAGGTGTGGCTGGCGGATTTTTTTGCGGGCTATCAATCCTGCGGGCCGACCACGCGGGCAATGTAGCGGGCCACTGCATCCCGGGTGGCGTCCGCGAGGTTTGCCTCAGGCTTGGCGAAGGGCGGGACGAACCATGGGTAGGAACCGAGGAGATCGGTGAGAACGGCCACTTCGCCATCGCAGTTTCCCACCCCGCAGCCGATGCCGATGGTGGGGACGGAAATGGATCGGGTGAGCAGTTTCGCCGTTTCCGGGATGATGGATTCGAAGACGATGGCAAAGACACCGGCGGCGATGATGGCCTCGGCACCCTCGCGGAGGGCCTGCATTTGCTCGGGGGTTTTACCCTTTTTGCGGTAGCCGCCTTCTTCGAGCACGCGCTGGGGAAGCATGCCGAGGTGGCCCATCACGGGGATGCCGGCCTCGGTGATGGCGCGGATTTTTTCGGTCTGGCGGATGCCTCCCTCGAGTTTCACCGCTTCCGCTCCGGCAGCCACCAGGCGTTGCGCGGTGGTGAGGGCCTGGGCTGGAGTGTCGTAGGTGTGAATCGGCAAATCCCCCACCACGAGCGCGCGCGGCTTGGCCCGAGCAACGGCGGCCACATGGTGGAGCATGTGCTCCAAGGTGACCTGCGTGGTATCGGGAAATCCGAGGACCACCATGCCTAACGAATCTCCCACCAGCAGCACATCGATCCCGCTTTCATCCAGCAGCCGGGCGCTCGGGTAGTCATAGGCGGTGAGAGCGGTAATGGCTCGCCCAGCCTTGCGGGCTCGCAGGGATTCGGCTTTTTGAGAGGCGGTCACGTGGGCAAAGACACTTTCAGAAACTAAAAAGCCCCCGCCAGTGGCGGAGGCCTGAAGATTGGCGACCCGTAAGGGAGTCGAACCCTTCTTGCCAGGATGAAAACCTGGAGTCCTAACCGATAGACGAACGGGTCGTGAGTCGCGGTGAGGGCGGAAAAGAACCTCAATCATCAGACCTGTGCAAGGTTTTTTTAGGAAAAATTTAGTAAGATCTGAATCATGCCGAAATGAATCTAATTCTCGGAATTTGCGCAATGCTGGCTTGTCAAGCGGTGGTGGATTTCTAGGCTCCCCCGGTGCGCCTGCGGCAAATCAATGCCTAAGCCCCCCTTTGATCCTTTTATGAATACCACTCGTCTCGCAATCGCTGCCAATGAAGCCCGTGGCCTCGCCATGGATGGCGTCCATGTCTGTAACTCCGGCCATTTGGGGCTGCCACTCGGTTGTGCCGAGATCGGAGCCGTGCTTTTTGGTGAATCCCTCCGCTACAATCCAGAGGCCACGAAGTGGCTCAACCGGGATCGCTTCATACTCTCTGCGGGCCATGGTTCGATGTTTATTTACAGTTGGCTGCATCTGGCGGGCTATGCGGTTTCCAGAGAGGATTTGAAAAGTTTTCGAAAACTTCACTCGATCACGCCAGGGCACCCGGAGTTCCACGAGACTCCCGGCGTGGAGGCCACCACGGGCCCACTCGGCCAAGGGGTGGGAAATGCGGTGGGCTATGCGCTTTCCGGAAAGCGTGCCGCCGCTCATTTCAACACGGCGGATCACACCATCATTGATCACCATGTCTTCGCCATCCTCGGCGATGGCTGTTTGCAAGAGGGCGTGGCCAAGGAGTCCATCGCCTTTGCCGGGCACAATGGCCTGGACAATCTGATCCTGATTTATGACTCGAATGATGTGACGCTGGATGCGATGGCCAAACTCACCCAAGGCGAGGATGCCGAGCAGTATTTCACTTCCCAACGATGGGATGCTGTCACCATTGATGGCCATGATCTAGCCGCCATCGCAGCCGCCATCGCCAAGGCCAAGGCTGTTGACAATGGCCGCCCGAAGGTGATCATCGCCAAGACGCTCATCGCCAAAGGCATTCCGGAAGTGGCTGGCACCGCCAAGGGACATGGTGAAGGTGGCGCGAAATTCATCGATGCCGCACGCGCCGGCCTCGGGCTTCCCGCAGACGAGCATTTCCATGTGTCCCCTGAGACCGTTGCCTACTTTACCGAGAAGAAAGCCGCCTCCAAGCTGGTCTTCGCTGCTTGGCAGACGACCTATGATGCATGGGCTGCCGCAAATCCGGCTCTCGCCGCAGACCTCACGGCCGCCGTGGCCAATGCGGTGCCGCTCGATCTCACCACATTGATTCCAGCCTTCCCGGCCGATTACAAAGATGCGACCCGCTCCGCAGGATCCACCGTCATCAACGCCGTGGCCAAGGCGATGCCGAATTTACTAACAGGCAGTGCCGACCTTTTCGGATCCACCAAAAACTATATCAAGGATGGCGGGGATTTCTCTGCGGAAAATCCGTTGGGTAGAAATATTTGGTTTGGCATCCGCGAGCATGGCATGGGTGCAATCTGCAATGGCATCGCTTACGATGGCCTCTTCCGCGCCAGTGGTGCCACCTTCCTTGTCTTTGCGGATTACCTCCGCGGCTCTATCCGACTTGCGGCGCTCTCTAAAATACCCGTTACCTATATTTTCACTCACGATTCTGTCGGAGTCGGCGAAGATGGCCCCACTCACCAACCTGTCGAAACAGTGAGCGGACTGCGCGTGATACCGAATCTGGATGTCATCCGCCCCGGCGATGCCGAAGAAACAGCGGGTGCCTTCGTCGCCGCGATGAGCCGCACCGATGGCCCGACCGCCTTGATTCTCACCCGCCAAGCGATTCCTCTAATGAACGATCTCTCCGTTGAGGAGCGCCGCGATGGTGTCCTGCGCGGTGGTTACATCAGCCACAAGGAAAAGGGTGTTCTCACCACAATTCTGATGGGAACCGGCTCCGAACTCCAACACGCGATGGCTGCCGCCGCTGAACTCGGTGATGGTGTGCGCGTCGTTTCCCTGCCTTGTTTCGAGCGCTTTGAGCGCCAGAGCCCGGCCTATCGCGAAAGCGTCTTGCCCGCAGCTGTC
>JBBRIB010000230.1:0-5637 GCA_038221745.1 Verrucomicrobiales bacterium | reverse complement strand
GAACCACCAACGAAAACATCCACCATCATCGGACCCGCTCTTACGGGAATGCCGTGGGAACCCAAGCCCGATGGATACGAACATCCGGTCTGGCGCTATTCCGCGAATCCGATCGTCGAACGCAGTCCTTTCCCGACATGCAATTCCGTGTTTAACAGCGCGGCGGTTTCCTTCGAGGGCCGCTATGCCGGAGTGTTCCGCTGCGATAGCACTGCCCGCGATATGAAACTCCACGTCGGCTTCAGCGACAATGGAATCGATTGGGATATCAACCCGGAGAAAATCCACTTCAAGTGTGACGATCCGGAAATCGCGAAATGGGACTACGGTTACGATCCGCGTGTCGTTTGGATCGAAGATCGTTACTATGTGACCTGGTGCAATGGCTACCACGGACCAACGATCGGAATCGCGTGGACAAAGGATTTCAAAACCTTCCATCAGATGGAGAATTCCTATCTGCCGTTCAACCGCAACGGAGTTCTGTTTCCACGCAAGATCAACGGACGCTATGTGATGCTCAATCGGCCAAGTGACAACGGCCACACTCCGTTCGGTGATATCTATTTAAGCCAAAGCCCGGATCTCGTCCACTGGGGTTCACACCGCTTCGTAATGGCCGCCAACCATGGTTGGCAGCACTTGAAAATCGGCGCGGGCCCCATCCCCATCGAGACCACACGCGGCTGGCTCATGTTTTATCATGGAGTTCTTCTCTCCTGCAATGGCTACGTCTATTCATGGGGCGTCGCACTGCTCGATATCAATGAGCCTTGGAAAGTGCTGGCCCGTTCGCGGCCCTACCTGATCAATCCACGCGAATCCTACGAATGCATCGGAGATGTGCCGAACGTCACTTTCCCGACGGCGGCACTCTGCGATGCACCGAGCGGCCGGATCGCAGTGTATTACGGATGCGCGGACACCGTCTCAGGGCTCGCCTTCTGCCAAGTGGACGAGCTCTTGGAATGGCTCGACGCTAACTCGGAAGTTTGACCTTCCCATTCACTCACTGTTTCGCAAGGAATGGGAATTACACCTGCCCATGGCGGCAGGTGTGTTTTTCTGTTTCTGTGGTAGAATGTGATACTAAACTATCGAGCATGTTAAAAAAATCCATCATCGCCCTGACTGCCAGCTTGCTCATCGGGGCTTGTCACCCGGATCGTGCGCGGGCGTTCGATTTCTCGACCAGCAGAGGCATGAATCTGATTGACCTTTCCGGACCGGGTTGGTATCCGCCCGGGAAGTTCCGCGACGCCGATTTCCAAATCTTGGCAGACCGCAAGTTTAACATCGTCCGCCTGCCCCTCGACTATCGGCTCTTCACCATCGACGGAAAGCCCGCCGAGATCGATGAAGCAAAGTTTCTGGACATCGATCACGGGCTGAAGCTGGCGAAGGACCATAAGATCCACGCGAATCTTTGTTTCTTCGCAGTTCCCGGATACGCCGTTTATGCGAAGGACCAAACCCCTTCGCTATGGCAGGACCAGAAGCTCCAGGACATCTTCGTCAGCTATTGGCGGTATTTTGCGGAACGCTACAAAAAGGTCCCACCTGCCGAACTCTCCTTCAATCTCATCAATGAACCACCCTGGGGCCTGCCAGAGGAAATCTACGCGAATCTCATGCGGAAGGCCATCCATGCCATCCGTGAGATTGATCCCAAAAGACAGATCATTGTTGACGGACTTGAATCGGGAAGACTGCCGGTCATGAGCCTCGCGGATGAACCTAACACCCTGCAATCCGCTCATTTTTATGAACCCTTCGAGCTGACACACCACAAGGCGGACTGGCTCAGTGACTCTGCGGAGTTTCCGCCCGCCACGGTATGGCCGCTGCCCATGATCCCCCATCATCTCTTCGGGGTGAAACAAGCCGGTCTCTCGCCTTTGGTGATCGACGGGGACTTCTCTGCATTCTCCTCAATGGAAATCGACCTGAAAGAGGTCCTTCTATCGCCTGAAACCCCGATGCAACTCTCGCTTGTAGGTGAAAACGGAAAACCGATTTTCCAAAATGTGGAGCCGCTCGCTTCATGGAAAGTGATTAGAGAGAAAGACGGTGACCGCCCGACAGAGTATAAGGCGGGATCCACCTTATCCATCAAGCTGCCACCCCATTCACAGCGGATCTCGTTAGCTGTGGAAAAAGGCGATCGCCTCACGTTTTCAGCCATTCGGTTGGTGTCTCCAGACGGCAGGAAATCTCGTGACCTCACGCCCACCAACCGCTCATGGATCAAGCAGCCAGGCCCCATCAAGCTTACCTCGAGCGGAGAATTTCAAGCCACCGTGTATTATGATGGCAAGTGGATCCGGGACCACTTGCAAGAGACATGGAAGCCCTTGATGGATCTGAAAGTCCCCATCGTGGTGCATGAATTCGGCTGCAATTTCCTCCTGCCTCATCAAGCGTCCGTCTCCTACATTGCCGATTGTAGAAAAGCCTTCGAAGAGCTTGGTTTCGGTTGGTGTTATTTTAGCAACACGGGGACTCTCGGGATCATGGATTCCAAACGCACCGACGTGCCGGTGACCCGCTTGCCCGACGGGAGGCCCATGGATTCCCAGATGATGGATATATTAAGCTCACCGCGATGACTGCCAAATTCCGTCAGTTCCTTGTCTTGATCATCGTGGCCATTACACTTCCAGCAAGCGCCCAGAACCGCATTCAGTATGGTGGCCAGTCCTTGTTCCTCAGCGGACTCAATCTTGCCTGGAAAAATTTCGCGGCAGACATCGGTCCCGGAAATACGGATCTTGCCCACTTCGACAATGTCTATTCACAAATGGAAACCAGAGGTGGGAACTGCATGCGGCTCTGGCTCCACACGAACGGGGCGAACACACCCGCATGGTCCGGCAACAACGTCACCGGCCCTGGGAATGGAACCATCGCCGATCTAAAGAACATCCTCGACAAGGCCTATGAGCGGAGGATCGGCATGATCCTCTGTCTCTGGTCCTTTGATATGCTGCGGACCTCCTATGGCTCCGCCATTACCAATCGCTCTCGGGCGCTTCTCACCAATCCAGCCAATCGTCTCAGTTATATCAACAACTCACTCATCCCGATGGTGCAGGCGCTCGCCGGCCATCCTGCCATTATCGGCTGGGAGATTTTCAACGAACCCGAGGGCATGAGCAACGAATTCGGCTGGAGCTTCACCCAGCATGTGCCGATGTCCGACATCCAAGCCTTCGTGAACCTGTGTGCCGGCGCGATCCACCGCGCGGATCCCCTGGCCAAGGTCACCAATGGTGCGTGGTCGTTCTACTCGACGACCGATGTGGGAGCTGGGAATTTCAACTACTATCGAGACGACAGACTCATCGCCGCAGGCGGAGATCCAGATGGCACCCTCGATTTCTATACCGTCCACTACTATGACTGGGCCGGCACCCAGCGTTCCCCTTTCAATCGTCCCGCATCCTACTGGGGACTCACCAAGCCGCTGGTGGTCGCAGAGTTCTACCCAGGGCCGCCGGACTGCATCAACTGCGGCTCAAATCCATACCAAACTCTCTATAACCTCGGCTATGCGGGGGCCTTGGCATGGTCGTGGACGGACAGCACCCCGTCCACCATGCTCGGTCTCATCCAGGGCATGACGACGAATCACCCTGCCGACGTCGTCATCGTCAGAAACAGCCTGCCGCTCGTTGCGATCACCGCCCCCGCCGTGGGAGCAGCCGTGCCGCAAGGTTCCAGTATCACCCTCACCGCCAATGCAACAGACACTGATGGCACGGTTACGACCGTCGAGTTTTACAGCGGCACGGTAAAGCTGGGTGAGGACACGAGCGCCCCCTGGTCATATATCTGGGCCTCACCCCCGGCGGGTTCACACTCGCTCACCGCGAGAGCGACCGATAATCAAGGCGCAAAGTCCACCTCCAGCGCAGTGCCGATCAATGTTTTCCTGACTGCCTCCGCCATCCGCCTCCAGGCAGAGGACGCCACCTATTCCGGTGTGACGCTTCTCAATGATGCCACTGCGGATCAAGGGAAAGCCCTCAAAATGGACAACACCGGCACCATCACCTGGACGGTTCCCGGCATCCCGGCAGCGGGAAACTATGTCCTGCGCTTCGGCTATCTCATCCCCTTCGGCTCGAAAACCCAAGACCTCAGCATCAATAATGGTGCAGTGAGTCCACTGCTGTTCGACGGTGCCACTGGCAGTTGGATCTTGAAAAGCTGGACCGTCCCTCTTTTGGCTGGCACGAACTCGATCAGGATTCAGAAGAACTGGGGCTATATGAATTTCGATTACATCGAAATCATTCTCCCAGGCCCTCCAGCCGCGCCGCAAATCGCGATTCTGGGCGGAGTTTTAGAAATTCAAAATGGCGACACCTCATCGGTTCCCGAAGACGGAACATCATTCGGCTCGCTCGCGATCACGGCTCCCGCCGTGGTGCGCACCTTCACCATCGAGAACCTTGGAACCGCTCCTCTGAATCTCACCGGCGCAAGCCTCGGCGGCGCGGACAGCGGGGCTTTTGCGATTTCCAATTTTCCCACCCAGATTCCTGCGACCGGCACCGCACCGTTCACGATCAGCTTTGATCCCGCACTATCCCAGCCTTACAGTGCGACGGTCACCATCCTCAGTAACGATGGGACAAACTCGCCCTTCACATTCAGCATCAGCGGCGAAGGTACTGGAACTCCCGTACTTGCTGTCCAAGGAGCCAGCGCGGGTGGGGACTTCACTCAAATCCCACGGGACTCAATAGCATCAGCAATTCTTGGAACTGTGTTTTCCGGGACATTCCCCCGAGGTTCCACAAACCTCCAATTCAAGCTCCTCAATACCGGCTCGGATTCTCTGATTCTTGGCACCGTCCAAGTGGACAACCCCGCGTTCACCATCATTGCCCAGCCCGCATCGATTCCCGTGGGAGGCGAGGCATTCCTTTCAATCACATTTTCCCCACCAGCCCAAGGCACCTACGATAGCAATGTGCAGATTTCAGGAAGCAGCATCGCTCCCTACAATTTCGGAATTGTCGGGACGGGCTTGGAAAGGCCCAGCTTGTCCGCGTCCTTCGGATTTACAGATTCCGCTTCTGCGGTGGTTTTCCCATCTTTGGTTGGCTGGTTCTACCAAGTTGAAACTTCAATCGATCTGATGGACTGGGTGCCCGCGCCGGGAATCGATCCCGCCCTTGGAACGGGAAGCCTGATTCAGATTCCGATCCCTGGCCCTTTAAGCGCCCCCGCTCGCTTCTATCGCCTCTCGGAATATTGAATTCCAGCCATCCCTGTGAAAGCCTGCGGAGAATCGGCTCTTTCTCGATCCTATTTTACCAGAATCAGGGACTAATGGGGCACTGTTGAAAATTCTGACGATTGCCGTAGATTTTTATTGTCATACGATAAATAAGGCATTAAACTGAAATCATGACGAACAAGCAACCCACAAACCCAAGAAAAGGATTTACCTTGGTGGAACTACTCGTGGTGATCACCATCATTGCGGTATTGGCTGGGATCACCGCCATGATCGTCGCAAAAATGAAGAGATCGGCAAAGACCACCACTTCGATTTCAAATCTGAGAAACATCGGAGCCTTTTTTGCGACCGCCAGCATCGACCTTAATGGCAGTTACCCATCG
>JBBRIB010000229.1:0-5645 GCA_038221745.1 Verrucomicrobiales bacterium | reverse complement strand
AAACAAAAACAAGCAGTAAAATGCGGCCATTCACAATTTTTTGTAAATTGACTGGTTGGCTGTCGCAATCGCTGATCGACCTTCCAACAATTCCACGTACATGTGCAGAGCGTTCTGTCTGTCAGTAATGTGGTCTTAGTGATCCGATTGCCCTCACAAGTTTGGCTCAGTCAACTACTACTTTTGAAGAATGTAATAGGGTCCTTTCATATAAGCTGGGCAATTTTTAAAAAATGCCATAACGTGAATCAGCTTTCCGTTTCTATATCCCAACTTAACTGGTCGTTCTCCGCCAAGACACCGGGCGAGAGGAGAGATGAGGTGAATGAATCCGGCGGTCATGGACGCGCCGCCACAGGGTTCGTTCATTTTCAGCGGTTCAGATTTCTCTTTGAAGTTGCTTGGGTTCAAGCGGCTCGTTGAGGAGAATAGAAGAGAAGAGAAAAGAAGAGAGGGACCGTAAGGTCCCTCCTCCTTAGGTCAAAGCTTCCGTTCGCTCGGGAGGGCGGCGGGAGTTTGGGCTTAGAACAGGAAATAGCGCTGGGCCATGGGGAGGACGGAAAGTGGCTCGCAGCGGAGTGGTTCACCATCGGCGGTGACGGTGTAGGTGTCCGGGTCCACGGTGATTTTCGGCAGCGTGTCGTTGAATGGGAGATCGCGCTTGGTGATCTTGCGGCAGCTTTGCACGGCGACGAGGCGCTTGGCGAGGTTGAGTTCTGCGAGCCCGCCGGATTCGAGCGAGGCGGCGCTGACGAAGGTGATCGAGGTGGCGGCCATGGCCTTGCCATACGCGCCGAATTGCGGGCGGTACATGGTGGGCTGGGGCGTGGGGATGGAGGCATTGGGATCACCCATGTTCGCCCAGGCGATGAGGCCACCCTTGAGGATGGTTTCCGGCTTCACGCCGAAGAGAGCGGGTTTCCAGATGACGATGTCAGCAAGTTTCCCGACTTCGATGCTGCCGACTTCGTGGGCGATGCCATGGGCGATCGCAGGGCAAAGCGTGTATTTGGCGACGTAACGAAGCGCCCGGAAGTTATCAGCGGCGGGATGGCCGGGGCCTTCCAGTTTGCCGAACTGCACTTTCATTTTATGGGCCGTCTGCCAGGTGCGGATGATGGTCTCCCCTACCCGGCCCATGGCTTGGCTATCCGAAGAGGTCATGGAGATGGCACCGAGGTCGTGGAGGCGATCTTCCGCGGCGATGGTTTCGGGACGGATGCGGCTCTCGGCGAAGGCAACGTCCTCGGGGATCCGCGAATCGAGGTGATGGCAGACCATGAGCATGTCGAGGTGCTCATCGATGGTGTTGGCGGTGAACGGCCGGGTGGGATTGGTGGATGATGGGAGGACGTTAAGCTCGCCACAGACGCGGATGATGTCTGGAGCGTGGCCGCCGCCAGCCCCCTCGGAGTGGTAGGTGTGGATGGTGCGGCCCTTGAAGGCGGCCAGCGTGCTTTCCACGAAGCCAGCCTCGTTGAGGGTATCGGTATGGATGGCGACCTGCACATCGAACTCATCGGCCACGGTGAGGCAGGTATCGATGGCTGCCGGAGTGGTGCCCCAGTCTTCGTGAAGTTTCAGGCCGATGGCACCTGCGAGAATTTGTTCGCGCAGTGGCTCGGGAGTGGAGCAATTGCCCTTGCCGAGGAATCCAAGATTCATCGGGAAACTATCCGCCGCTTCCAACATGCGGTGGATATTCCATTTCCCCGGGGTGCAGGTGGTGGCATAGGTGCCATGCGCGGGGCCGGTGCCGCCGCCGATCATGGTGGTGATGCCACTGGCGATGGCATGCTCGATCTGCTGCGGGCAAATGAAGTGGATGTGGGTATCGATACCACCCGCGGTGACAATGCAGCCCTCGCCGGCGATGACCTCGGTGGCAGCACCGATGGTCATGGTGATGCCATTCTGGATCAACGGATTGCCCGCATGGCCGATGCCGACGATGCGACCGTATTTGATGCCGATGTCCGCCTTGATGATGCCATGGGCGGCATCGAGAATGACGGCATTGGTGATGACGAGATCCAGCGATTCCGCATCAAGGGCGACGGGCGATTGGCCCATGCCATCGCGGATGACCTTGCCGCCGCCAAACTTCACCTCGTTGCCATAGCCGCCTGTTTCCGTGATGAGATCCCGCTCCACCTCGATGAAGAGTTCGGTATCCGCGAGGCGGATTTGATCACCGGTGGTGGGGCCGAACATGCCGGCATAGTTGGCGCGTGTCTGCTTCATGAATCGAGTGGCCCCTTGACGAGGTTATTGAAGCCATAAACCTCACGAGTGCCTGCGAGGGCCACGAGGGGAACCTCACGGGTGTCGCCCGGCTCGAAGCGGATGGCAGTGCCGGCGGGAATGTTCAGGCGAAAGCCGCGGGCCGCCGCACGATCAAAGTGGAGGGAGGTATTGACTTCGAAAAAATGATAATGGCTGCCCACCTGGATCGGTCGATCGCCCGTGTTCGCCACGACGATGTTCAAGGTGGCAAGGCCTGTGTTCAGAACCCAATCGGGCGCACCGGGCGGGGTAATGATTTCTCCGGGGATCATCGGACGGGTTGGTGGACGGTGACGAGTTTGGTGCCATCCGGGAAGGTGGCTTCAAGTTGGATATCGTGGATCATTTCCGCGACGCCTTCCATGACTTCATCGCGGCGGACGAGGGTGGTGCCATAGCTCATGAGATCCGCGACCGACCTGCCATCGCGGGCGGCTTCCAGCAGCTCTGCGGTGATAAGGGCGATGGTTTCCGGGTAATTGAGCTTCAGCCCGCGTGCGCGACGGCGCCGGGCGAGATCGCCAGCCACGACGATGAGTAGCTTTTCCTGTTCGCGCGGGGTGAGATGCATCAGCAGGGGCGGCTAGACGAGCTGGGTGGCGATGAGGGAGCCGAGGGCGAGCAGGATCGCCCCGACCTTCAACGGGCGTTTACCCGCAAAAATCGCGGTGCACAGACTGGCCAGAGCGATCCCGGCAAAAACATAGTCCCACGCACCATGGGAGTGGAAAAATGTGGATTTAAAGAAATCAAACTCGTCTGTCTCATCCGGGTGGTAATGCCCGGGATGGGCGAGGAGGAGAGTGGGAAGCAAGACGAGCGAGGCGCAGAGCCAACGAGAGATCGTAAAAACCTTAGGAACGTGGGATGAAAATTTCATTGGAGAGGAAGTAGCCTTTGGATTACAGCCAGCAAGGGTTATGCCAAGCTAATAAAGAAAAAAACCATGCCCTCATGAGAGGGCATGGCTTACCATGGAAACAACTATCAAGGAAAATTTTCCGGGGGGAAATCGCCCACCTATTTATAGGTGCCTTTCAGGAATGGCTCGCCGACAACGTCCTTGTATTCTTTAAGGATCTTGAATTGGCCGTCCGCACGAGTCTCACCAATGTAAACATTTTTGGTGAGGTGGTGGTTCGCTTGTGTCGTAACCTTGCCGCCAGGACCATCGAAGGAAATGCCGCTTTTGAGGGCCACCATGACCTTCTCGGGATCGAAAGATTTAGCTTTTTCAACAGCGGCTTTCCAGAGGTAAACGCCATTGTAGGAAAGAACCATGGGTGAGCAGGTCACACGGCCATCTTTGACGATGCCGGGAACGTCGGACTTCTTGAGCCATGCTTGGAAGGCCGCGATGAACTTCTCATTGGCAGGACTTTTGATGGATTGGAAGTAGGACCAGCAACCGAGTTGACCCACGAGCTGGCTGGCGGGAAGACCACGGAACTCATCTTCGGAAATCGAGTAACTCACCACAGGGCAGGACTCCGCATCGAGACCCGCAGCAGCGTATTCCTTGAAGAATGGCACGTTCGTATCACCATTGAGGGTGCTGATCACACAGGCATCGCCGGAAGCAGCGAACTGCTTGATCTCAGCAACAATTTGTTGGTAATCAGTGTGACCGAACGGGGTGTATTTACCTGCGGAAATGATTTTCCCGGAAGCATCCTTGGTGAAGCCACCGCCAATGTTCTCGAGAGGCACTCCCTTGCTGAGGAGATACTCAAGAAGAATGAGGTTGGTGGTTTGTGGATACACATAATCCGAGCCGATGAGATAGAACTTCTTCTTACCTTCGTCGAGCATGTAGTCCACGGCAGGAGTCGCCTGTTGGTTTACGGCCTCAGCAGTGTAGAAAATGTTAGGGGACATCTCCTCGCCCTCATATTGCACGGGGTAAAAGAGCAGGCCTTTCTTCTCTTCGAAAACAGGAAGAACCGACTTGCGGCTGACGGAAGTCCAGCAACCGAAAGTGACAGCAACCTTGTCTTGATCGAGAAGTTGCTTGGCTTTCTCAGCGAAGAGCGGCCAGTTCGAAGCACCATCGGCGACGACGGGCTCGATCTTCTTGCCCATCACGCCGCCAGCGGCATTGATTTCATCGAAAGTGAAGAGGAGGACATCGCGAAGCGAGGTTTCGCTGATGGCCATGGTGCCGCTGAGGGAATGAAGGACGCCAACTTTGACGGTATCTTCAGCAAGGAGGGATGTGCCAGTGATGGCGAGAGCCGCAAGAGCGGTGGGGAGTAATTTAGAAATCATAAAGATTGGGGAATATGAAATATGTTAGACAGTGGAGAATTTTGAGCCGGAAAGCGGGAGAGCATTGATACCAAGTGATCAATCGGACTCTCCCGCAACAACCGTATGATGCAGAAACAACCAGGAAAGGCTTAGAATGCGACGCTCAGGCCGAGGCTTGCGGTGAGGAAGCTGGACTGAGGGTTATTCGGGATGGTATCGTCATCTGTAATGAAATAGGTAACGCCACCGTTGAGAGCCCATTCACCGAAAGAATCACCCATGTAGGGAGTAAGTGAGAGTGACGCAGCCGCTCCGATGGAGAGGTAACCGAAGCCTGAGTCAGCTTCGCCAATTGCACCTTTACCAGGGATAGCTGGCTCAGCTGCAACACCAAAGCTTGGAGGTATCGCGGGGGTAGCTGGAACCGCTGCCTCAAATTCTTGATGAAATCCATCGGTGAGGAAATAGGCAAGATTTACGGGGAAGGAAATCGTGACAGGTCCAGCTTCGATACTGTGGGAAACCCCAAGAACCAAGATAGTTCCTTCATCACCATTTGCAGCACCTTGGTCGAGGCGCTGGTGAATTGTCAGGGATGGTGAAAGAAATGTATCGTAGGCAAACTTGAGATCTAGGATATCCTCGGTATCACCACTATACATCCAAGCTTGATAGGTAAGTCCCACCGTGAACTTTTCGTAGGTATAGCCGAGGCCCGCATAGACATCGACTTCCTGGATACGTCCGCCGAGCGGCGAGGTTGAACCTCCAGGCTTGCTGTTCACATCCCACCAAGTGCCGAGGGTCAGGGTGAAATCTGCCGGGAGAGCAAAGTAGAGTTCGAGGTTCGGATTGAAGGTCGGCTCGGACATGGAGGAGCCGTCAGCCCAAACATCCAACCCGTAGGAGACGAAGTGAGTGTTGAAATCGAGCTTGAGAACGCCGGAGATCACATCTTCAGCAGGAGTTGCTGGAGCTGGAGTCATTGTTTCTGTAGTTCCTGCGTTAGCAGCCGCTGTGGCCAATGCCAAAATGGCAAGTGGAGTGTGGATCAGATTCTTACGATACTTGTTTTTCATGGATTCAACTTATTGGTTATTTGGAGTTGG
>JBBRIB010000228.1:0-5655 GCA_038221745.1 Verrucomicrobiales bacterium | reverse complement strand
CCGTCGTCAGGCGAGGAACCATCGCCCAGCTTGCCGATGTACATGCCGGGGCGCATCCGGATGTGTTCGCGCCAATCGAGGGATTTGATATCGTCTTCTGTGTAGTCAGCAGCCATGGGGAAATTCTTGGGGAGGTTCCTAAACACTCCCCGGAACGGGTGCAAGTGCGACGATGCCCGGGCGCACAAATGCCCGCTGCCCCACCCGCTAGAGCCGCCGCAGCGGGAAAATCTTCACTTCCACGGGCTTTGCTACCAAAATCGAGGGTGGATCGATGACGGGAAGCTCGAATCGATTCCAAGCGAGCGGTTCCGCAGACCATTTTTCGCAATGGCCCGAAGCAATCCGATACGCGGGATGATGCACCTGCCCGCAGTAAAGTCCTCCACCTGGTTTCTTTGAGAACAAAAGATACCGCTCCACCAGAAACCACTCCAAGGACCCCAGCACCGCCGGCGAGGCGACCTCGGGTTCTTGGTAAAAGTAATCGGCTCCCTTGGAATCCCGGCGGCAGTGATACTCGATTTGATTTCCTGAGCGATGCGAGCGCATCCTGGCATGCTCATACGGCAGATGGAAAAACTGCTTTGCGATTTCAACCGCCAGAAACTGGTTGCAATCCAACGAAAAAAACCAAACCCCCGGCCTTCCCTGAGCATCGTAAACGTAGGTGCGGACGTTGAGTTCCATGAACCACGAGAGGCCCGGCACCGGTGGCAGCAGCCGTGGGCGGACCTTTTCCATAAAAAACGGCACCACCCCCACCCACGCCATTCCTTCGTAGGTATCCACAAACAAGCCTTCGGGCAGCCGCTCCTGAATCGTCGCCGGGCTGATGGGCCAGTGCAAAAACAACAATCCCGCCCAGCGCTGGTGCATCACTGGAGACCCGCCAGGATGCTCGAGTGGTGCCAGCCTGTCTTTTTCCGTCGGCACAACGGCAGCCATTGTCTTTGCTTGCATTTTCTAAGCTTACCCATCGGCGCTGAAGCAAGGTTGTGCAAACCTCAATTTGCCCTCTCGGGATCAAATTAATATTTGCAAGCAGCAAAAATCAGCTCTAAAAAAGAGTGATGACAATAAACCGTAGATCCATGATCGGCCTGCTAGGGGGAGCTGCTTTCGCTTCAACAAAGACCTTGGGCGCTTTGGGTTCCGAGCGAAAAATGGGCGTGGCCCTCGTTGGCCTTGGAAACTACTCGGAAGGCGAACTCGGCCCGGCACTTTTGAAATCAAAACGCGCCCAACTCACCGGCTTGGTCTCCGGCTCGCCCGGAAAGATTCCCAAATGGCGCGAAAAATACGGTGTTCCCGAAGGAAATGTTTACTCCTATGAGAACTTTGACGAGATCGCAGGCAACAAGGAAATCGATATCATCTACGTCGTTTTGCCCCCAGGGCTCCACGCTGAGTATTGCATCCGCGCGGCAAAGGCAGGAAAACATGTGATTTGTGAAAAACCCATGGCCGCCACAGCTGCGGAGTGTGATGCGATGATCGCGGCCGCCAAGGAAGCGGGAGTAAGCCTCCACGTGGGCTATCGTCTGCATTGGGATCCCTATCACCTGCGGATGATGGAAGTGGCGGAAAAAAAAGAGCTAGGCGAACCCACCTCCATCGAGACCGCGCTCTCATTCGTGAATCGCAATCCAGATCCGACGAGTTGGAAAATGTCCAAAAAACTCGGTATCGCCGGGGAACTCTACAATCTGGGAACCTATCCCATCCAAGCGGCCATCTACATCGCCCGCCAGAACCCGATTCGCATCACCGCCACATCGCACAACGCACGGCCCGACATTTTCATCGAAACCGCGGAAGGCTACGATTGGGAGATGGAATTCCCCAGCGGCCTCAAGGCGAAATGTTTTGCCAGTGCCGCCAAGAACGGGAACTTCCTCAAGGTGGCTGCCGCAAATGGCAAATTCGAGTTAGATCGAGCCGCCTTCGCCTATCGCGGCCTCAGTGGCCATGTAAACGGAGTGAAGATGGAGTTCCCTGAAGTGAACCAGCAAGCCCTTCAGATCGATGGGATCTGCGAGGCCATCGCCAAAGGCGATAAAGGCAAGGTCCCTGGCGAAATGGGGCGGCGAGATACCGCCATCCTTGAAGCGATCGTGAAATCGGCGGAAACAGGCAAACCGGTCGAACTTGCCGACCTGGGTTATGGCCCGTTTTAACTCCAACGGAGTGCTTTGTCTAACGGGCCGCTTTTTGTAAAAGCCGCAATTTCTCCAGAGCCGCACCGCTTGCGATCATCTCAAGCGCGATTTCGATGCCATCGCCCATGTTGTCGGCCAGTCCCGCACATGCCAGCGCAGCCCCCGCATTCATCGTCACCATGTCCCGCTTCGGGCCGGTTTCCTTGCCTGATAGAATCGCTTCGAGAATCACCGCATTGACCTTGGCATCGCCGCCCTGAAGATCACTGACTTCCGCATGCTTCAGGCCGAAATCCCGGGGCCTGACCTCTTCATCCTCGATGTCCTGATAGAGGCCCGATTTACAAATCCGCGTCGAACCCATCAGGCTCACCTCATCCACCGAGCGCCCGTCCCCCGTGGTGCCATGCACCACCCAGGCACTGTCCCTGCCCAACTGTTGCAGGATTTCCGCAAATGCCGGACAAAGATCACGATTGAAAACCCCTACCAACTGGCACTGCGGGCGTGCCGGATTGAGCAGCGGGCCGATCAAATTGAAAATAGTTTTCACCCCCCGGGCGGCAAGGGATTTCCTAACAGAAACCACCGCCTTGAACGCAGGATGATAGAGCGGGGCAAACATGAAACCCAACCCAGCCTGCTCAACGCAACGCCGGAAACCATCCGCTGGCAAATCGATGCGGATACCCAAAGCCTCCAGCACATCCGCGCCTCCGCTTTTTGAAGTGATCCCGCGATTCCCATGCTTCACCACCACCGCTCCGGCTGCCGCCGTGACAAACATGGAGGTGGTGGAGACGTTGAATAGGTCCAGTTGATCCCCGCCCGTGCCGCAAACATCCAGCGTGGGCCCTTCGAGTTCCAACAAACCCAAATGCGGATCCACCGCATGTTCGAGAAACGCTTCCACGAACCCGGCAATCTCGGCGGGAGTCTCCCCTTTCAGCGCCAGCGCCTCAAGCAAGCGGGCCTTCTTTTCATCCGCGGCCGCTGGATCCAACAATAGCTCCGCTGCGACCTCCACCTCACGCGGCGAGAGGTCCTGCTTCTCCTCAAGGTGATGAATCAATGCGTCCATGGCCGAACTCTAGACCTCTCCTCGGGCGACGGCGAGAAAGATCCTCACAAAGTCGCATGGGTCCTTAAACCCCGCCCGGTTCGGGATGGAGCCACGGTGCGCGGTAGGGCCGCCTCAAAAGTCGGTTGGCCTCATCATCGGCTTTCACAAAGCCGCCTTGTGCATCCCACGCCAGGGTTCTGCCAAGCTGCATTGCCTGGTTGGCTAAAACACAGGACACGCTTGAGATATGCCCTTCCTCGATATCGGCAACGGGCTTGCCACGGTTTTCGATGTGCTTGAGGAAATCCAACATGTGACTGCGGATGGCAGGTGCCACATGCTTTTCCAAATCCTTTTCCTTCTGGTCTTCTGGATACTTTTCCAGCTCCATCATCACATCCCGCCGGATCGGTTTACTCCCGTCATTCGGGATGAAATCATAGCGCATCACACTGGCCTTGAGAGTGCCCTTTTCACCATAAAGAACCGCGCCCCATGGGTATTCCGGGTCAGGTGGATCGCCCCAGGTGCGGTGGTTCCACACGATGTTCAGATTCTCGTAACCAAAGGTAGCGGTCTGGGTGTCACTGATGTTGGCCCGACCCGCTTTATCCACGAAGATCCCTCCATGACTAGAGATCGTCCGAGGCCCACCGAGATCCAACATCCACCTTACCATGTCCAGCATATGGACACACATGTCCCCCACGATGCCGTTACCATACTCCATGAAGGCCCGCCACTTGCGAGGATGGATCATTTCCGTGAAAGGAATCAAAGGGGCGGGGCCGGTCCACATCCCAAAATCAAGCGTCGGCGGCGGCGCGATCACCGGCGGATTCCCTTTTGCCCGCATTTTATAATAACAGAAAATATCAACGTGTGAGACTTTACCCAACCGCCCCGCCTTGATGATGTCATTCACCGCCTCGATCAAATGCAGGGTGCTGCGCCGCTGGAATCCCACCTGCACCACTCTTCCGTATTTTCTCGCAGCCGCGAGCATCGCCTCGCTTTCGATCACATCCACGCCCGTGGGTTTCTGCACATACACATCCGCCCCGGCCTTCACCGCCTCGATCATCTGCAAGGCGTGCCAATGGTCTGGCGTGTCAATGAGCACGATATCCAGATCCTTCTCCGCCAACATCTCCCGGTAATCACCATACAAGCGTGGCACCTTGCGGGATTGCTGACGCTGTGAAACCTGGTCCCCCGCGTCTTTCAGCATGAGTTGATCCACATCACAAAGGGAAACCACCTCCGCTGGCGAGACTTGCAACAACCGAAACAAATCACATTTCCCATACCACCCGGTGCCAATCAAGCCCACCCTCTTCCCCCCGAGATCAGCCACTTCCTGGGCAAACAACGAGGGCCGGGTGAGAATGAAAGGCGCAGCCGCAAATGCAGAAGTCCCTAAAAATGTGCGGCGGTTCATCATGAATCCTACGCTCGCCAATTCCAAATCATTTCAATTTCATCAGAAGATAATATAGACCCACCGATCTTGGCAAACTGAGCCGCACTCGACATCGTATGCCCAGATCGTCCACCAAGTGAATGATCCTCCGGCAAGAAAGCATTCATGAGAAGCGGAGGTCGGGGATTTTGTATTGCGCCTGTAAATCCAGGTCCCGTAGCTCGCCACCATGGCACTCTTACGCGAGCTCTCAGTTTGGGTGTGATTTGGGTGTTGTCAACCTGCCTACAAAATGTGATTCACCGATCAGATTCAACAAAATGATCCCTCGATATTCAACCCGTGTTTTGGCGCTGGTGTTTTTACTAACAGCTTGTGAGAAGTCACAAACCCACCCCAAGAAGGAGACGATTGCTGATCCCCCTCGCGAAGAAGTGGAGGTGCCACTCACCCTGCCCGAGCGAATCACACTCACTGACAAACTCGGAAGGTCCCTCGAAGTGAAGATCGTGGGCCGCAATTCGGATGAGGTTAGTTTTCTCCGATTAAGCGATAACAAGTATTTCCGCTGGAAGATTGCCCAGCTTTCAAAAACGGATCAGCAAATCGTCGGGAAGTTGCCGATGATCGATGGCCCATCAGATTCAGTTTCTGCGGTCGATAGCCATTTGTATGTGGAGAACCGCAAAAAGGAAATCGTCCGAATGAATAAGGAAATCGAACTCTTGGAAAATGAACTCCCCGGTCTGAAAGAGAATGCGAAGATGGGAATCAGCCCACGAGTGAAAGGACTTGAAAAGCAAATCGCCACCAAAAGGGAAAAAGTTGTCCAAATTGAGGCTGAGATCGAAAAGTTTAACAACCCATAGTTCAAGGACTCCAATTTCCCTCACCTCACAAAAGACCGGAGTATTTCCTGGGCCTGCTTCCGAAACTCAGGTCCGCAATAGGAGTCAAAGGCAAGGCCCAACGAAGGAATGAAGATCAAAATTCCAGTTAGAATCACT
>JBBRIB010000227.1:0-5657 GCA_038221745.1 Verrucomicrobiales bacterium | reverse complement strand
CATTTCAAACCGGACGCCGCCATGGAAGCAGCGAAGTGGGTGGAGAAAATCCGCGTGAACCCCGGCAATTTCGTCGATAAGAAAAAATTCGAGATCCGCGAATACAGTGATGCGCAATATGCCGGGGAGTTGGAGAAAATCCGCGAGGAATTCACCCCGCTTGTGGAGCGCTGCAAGGACCTCGGGCGGGCGATGCGCATCGGCACCAACCATGGCTCTCTCTCCGACCGGATCATGAACCGCTATGGGGATACTCCGTTGGGGATGTGCGAGAGTGCGCTGGAGTTCGCCCGGATCGCACGGGAGAATCATTATCATGACTTCGTTTTCTCGATGAAGGCCTCGAACCCCAAAGTGATGATCGAGGCATATCGATTGCTTATCTATCGGTTAGATCAGGAAGGGCCGGACTGGAACTATCCCATCCACCTCGGCGTGACCGAGGCGGGCGATGGCGAGGATGGGCGGATCAAGAGTGCCATTGGCATGGGTTCTTTACTCGCAGATGGCATCGGAGACACCATCCGTGTTTCACTAACGGAAGACTCCATCCATGAAATCCCCGTAGCCCAAGCCCTCGCCGCGTTGTATAATGTGCGTAGCTTGGACGTGGCTGCGGCGGGTGGCTGCGGCGTCTCGCCGCAGGCCGTTGCTGGGGCGGGTGGCTGCGGCGTCTCGCCGCAGGCCGTTGCTGGGGCGTCTCGCCCCAACCTTCAATCCGACTCCCAAAAAATCCACCCCAACTGGGACAATCTCACCAAAAACTCCTCAAGCTATCTCCCCCACTGGCGCATTCCCGGTGCCACCTATTCCGTTACTTTCCGTCTGGAAGATTCCCTCCCGGCAGTGATCAGGGAGGATTTCCAAACTCAAAAAAACAGCCTTACGGAAAAGCTGCAAAACCTGCTCTCCCAAACGGAATCACGCAGCGGATTAGAAGCCATCATCGCCATCCGCGCGGAGATCGCCGGATTGCAGGAAACCATGTTAGAATCCGCATTCAACCAGTGCCACGGTGCGTGCCACCTCAAGCGACCTGAAATCGCCGAAGTGGTATCAAATGCTTTGAAATATTTCGACGGAAGCCGTTATGAATTGTTTGCATGGTCTATCATGCCGAATCACGTGCATGTCTTGCTTCGCCCGGACAACGGGCATGAGTTGGAGAATATCATGCAGTCTTGGAAATCGTTTACGGCGAAGAGGGTGAATGAAATTCTTGGGCAAAGCGGCACGTTTTGGCAGAAGGAGTATTATGATCATCTAGTGAGGGATGGTGAGGATTTCAGGCATCAGATAAGGTATGTTTTGGAGAATCCGGTGAAGGGGAATGTTGCGAGGAATTGGACGGGATCGAAGTATGGGGCTTCGTGGGAAGAGGTGGTTGGGGCGAGACGCCCAAACAACGGCCTGCTGCGAGACGCAGCAGCTACGCCGCAGGGGGCCACGCCGTCCTACGATCCTTTCTCTTATGAGCGGCGGGCGAGTGCGCCGCTCACCATCATGGGCCACGAGCTGGGTGGCGGCGGCACCGTCCGCGTCTTCACCACGCAGGAGCGCTGGAACGCATTGGCCCATAAAATTTCCGGGATGGGCGATTTCAAGCCGGAGATCATCGTCGAGAAATCCGGGGTCGTGGAAATCGATCCACGCGATGAGGCGGCTGTTTCTTTTCTAAACAGCGCACCTGAGGCAAAGCTCGTCACCGTGGTGGACGGGCTCGATCTTGAAGTGATCCATGCGTTTCGCCAACTCGCCTTTCAGTTGGACCCGCGCCACCCCATCCTTCTCAAAGACACCCTGCACCCGCCTCACGGGGATACGGATTTCCTAACAGCCCTACTGCCCGCCGCGCAGAACATCGGCTCGCTGCTGAGCGATGGCATAGGCGATGGGATTCTGGTGCGTGGGGAAAACGCGCCCGGCCAATCCTTGCGGCTGGCCTACAACATTCTGCAGGCTGCCGGCACGCGGATTTTCAAGACCGATTACGTCGCCTGCCCGAGCTGCGGCCGCACCTTGTTCAATCTCCAGCACACCACCCAGAAAATCCGCGAGGCCACCGGCCACCTCAAGGGCGTGCGCATCGCGGTGATGGGCTGCATCGTCAATGGCCCCGGCGAGATGGCGGATGCGGATTTCGGCTACGTCGGCGGGGCACCGGGAAAGATCAATCTTTACGTTGGCAAAACCGCCGTTAAGTTCAATATCCCCGAGGCGGAAGCGGTGGCCCGCCTCACCGATCTCATCCGCGAGCATGGCAAGTGGGTGGATGCCCCGCTTCCCGCCACCGTAGAAGTCTAACATTGCCCCCATGGCTGACACCGAGACCCTCCAACAAACCAAAGAAACCACCGTCCTCGATCTGCCGTGGAGCGTCATCGTCCATGATGATCCCGTCAATCTAATGGGATACGTCACCTTGATTTTAATGAAAATTTTCGGCTACGATGAAAAGAAGGCTGCCGTTCTGATGATGCAGGTCCATAAATTAGGAAAATCCGTGGTCTGGACGGGGGAGCGGGAGAAAGCCGAATTCTACGTCCAACAGCTCCAAGCCCATCAATTGAAAACCTCGTTGGAAAAAGCCGGATGAAAGCCATGCCCACGCTTGAAGGCGGCCTACGGATCGATGCCGAGGATGCCAGTGATTGGGAGCTGCTGCGCTCCGTGGTGGGGGATGCCATCCACCCGAAGATCGATCTCGCCAGCCGCCTCGGTGGCCTCATCAGCGAGGAGGCGGGCGCGGAGGATTGGCAGGAATTCGTCGTCCCGGATCTGCGCGAATCCTTCAATGACGAGCTCAACCAAGTGGGTGCCGCCATCGAGGCCGCCGCCTATCATGCGAAGGGCGAGGCGGGTGCGCTGTGGATCACCCCGGACGATGTTTTCCAGTGGTATAGCTCGCTCAATCAGGCCCGGCTTGCATTGGAGGATCATTTCCACTTCGGGCCGAGTGATAATATTTCTCCGGATTCTCTCTCTCCTCACAAGCGCGCCGCGTTCTTCCGCTCCAAGTTTTACTGTGCCATTCAAAGTCTTTTGTTAGAGTATGTGATGGTCAGACCCTGAGCTGCCATCCCCGGAAAAACCACGCGTGAATCTCCTAAATCTCGCCAATCTCGCCACCCGCCTCTTTCCACTCTGGATCGTGCTCGGCTGCATCTCGGCATGGTATCAGCCGACGGCATGGACGTGGTTCCGGCCCTACATCGAAGTGGGGCTCGGCGTGATCATGTTAGGGATGGGTCTTACCTTGCGGATGGTGGACTTCGCCGCCGTCGCCAAGGATCCGAAAAACGTGGCCCTCGGGGTGGCCGCGCAATTCATCATCATGCCTGCCACCGGGTGGCTCATCGCTCGCGTATTTCAGTTGGAAACGGGACTTGCCATCGGTCTGATCCTCGTCGCTTGCAGCCCCGGCGGCACCGCGTCCAACGTGATCTGTTATCTTGCGAAGGCGAATGTCCCGCTCAGCGTGTTGCTCACGATGTGCTCCACGGTGATCGCCATCTTTGCCACCCCGTTGCTCACCCACTGGCTGGCAGGTGCCTGGATCTCCGTGGATTCCACCGCGCTTTTTAAATCAATGCTGATCGTGGTTTTGCTCCCTCTCATCTGTGGGATCGCCGTGAACTCGCTGCTCGGGAAAATGCGAAACCCCGAGCGCCTCCGAGGGGTCATCCACAGCTTTGGGCCGCTGCTGAGCGCTTGGGTGATCGTGATGATCGTGGGCTGCATCGTCGCCTCGAAGAAATCGGAAATTTCCCAGGCCGCCCTGCCTCTTTTCCTCTCGGTCTTCCTGCTCCATGCGTTTGGATTTCTCCTCGGCTACTTCTTTGCCTGGGGCGCCGGCTGCCCCGAGGCCCTGCGGCGCACGATTTCCATCGAAGTGGGCATGCAGAACAGCGGCCTCGGCGCCGCCCTTGCCACCCGCCATTTCCCTCACCTGCCGCTGGCCCCGGTCCCCGCCGCCATCTCCGCCGTTTACCATTGCCTCATCGGCAGCCTGCTTGCCGCCTGGTGGAGAAACCGCCCCTGCTCCCTGAAATTCAAGGATGGCCCGGGTGATTCCGCATGACTCATTCAATTTCTTGCCAAAATTGCCAAGTTCCCCTTCACTGCGGGCCAGCCGTCCTCATCCAAAGGGGCGCGGATTGAAACATCCCATGGCACTCATTGTTCAAAAATACGGCGGCACCTCCGTCGGCTCGCTTGACCGCATCCGCAACGTCGCCGCGCGGATGAAACGCACCCGTGACGAGGGGAACCAAGTCGTCGCCGTGGTTTCCGCCATGTCCGGTGTGACCGATGGCCTCATCAAGATGGCCAGGGATCTCTCGGAAAACCCAAGTGAGCGCGAGCTCGATGTGCTCCTCTCCACCGGTGAGCAGCAATCCATCGCCCTCGTCGCCATGGCCCTGCAAGACCTCGGCGTGGCCGCCGCCTCCATCACCGGCGGCCAGGCAGGCATCCATACCACCGGCTCCCACACCCGAGGCCGCATCCTCAACATGGATCCCAAGCTGATGCAAAGTTTCCTCGATACCGGGAAATCCCTCGTCGTCGCCGGCTTCCAAGGCGTGACCCCGGAAGGCATGATCCACACCCTCGGCCGCGGTGGCTCGGACCTCACCGCCATCGCCGTCGCCGCCTCGCTCAAGGCCGATGTTTGCCAAATCCTCACCGATGTGGATGGCGTTTACACCTGCGATCCCCGCATCGTCAAAAACGCCCGCAAACTCCCGGAAATTTCCTATGACGAGATGCTTGAAATGGCCTCGTCCGGCTCGAAGGTCATGCAGTCGCGCTCCGTCGAGTTTGCGAAAAAATTCGGTGTCATTTTCGAAGTCCGCTCCTCACTCAACGATAATCCCGGAACCCTAGTGTTAGAAGAACATCCCAATATGGAACACGTCGTCATTCGCGGCATCTCGATCGAGCGCTCCCAAGCCCGCGTCACCATCACCGGCATCCCGGACGCTCCCGGCATGTCCGGCATGATCCTCGGAGCCATCGCCGATGCGGAAATCAATCTGGACATGATCGTCTCGAACATCGCCCACGATGGCTTCGCCCGCCATTCCTTCACCATGCATTCCAGCGATCTCGGCAAGGCCCAAGCCGCGCTCAAGACCGTGCTCGCAGACCTCGCCCCGAACTCGAAGATCGAGACCGAGGCCGGCATTGCCAAGCTCTCCGCCGTCGGCATCGGCATGCGCTCGCACTCCGGCGTCGCCGCCACCATGTTCAAGGCCCTCGGCGATGCGGGCATCAACATCGGCATGATCTCCACCTCGGAAATCAAGATCGCCGTCACCGTGGACGAGCCCCGCATCGAAGACGCCGCCCGCGCCGTGCATGATGCGTTCAACCTGGACAAGGCGCCGGTTTGAAAAACGGAAGGTGGATGTTGTTTCCAACAGAAATTCTCTTGTGAAATCGGCCACAATGGTGGGTAGCAACTCTTTCTCAAAGTCGAGCTTTCGGATCTCATCTTCATGATCCGCGAGTTCTGCGAGATTGCCGACACCCCTCGCCCTTGAACAATTGATGCGCCTCTCCTGGACGCACCTTCAGGAACTCATCCGGCTCGACGATCCGTGGCAGCGGGCTTTCTACGAAAACGAATGCCTGAACGGAAGGTGGTCGATCCG
>JBBRIB010000226.1:0-5660 GCA_038221745.1 Verrucomicrobiales bacterium | reverse complement strand
GTCGATTGTTAGAACGAGGGGCTGGTGGTCTTTTGCGACCAGGGTGGCGACAAGTCCCGGCATGTTTGAGATAAGCGTGAGTTCCATGCGCGTGCGCTCGATGGCCTGGATGGAACGCGGATCTCTGAGAATTTCCGGTGGTTTTCCAAGATGCTCCGGGAAATGCAGCACGACTTCCGATTGCTCGAGTGCCGGGATCTCGAAAACGCGGACGCCGTAGGATCGGCTTGCGCCATCCGGGGTGAGGACGCGGTAGGTCATCGGCGCAGGGACGGCGGCGAGTCTGGCCTGATAGATGGGATCGGTGAATGGACGTGAGAGCGGCATGGTGTGGATGCCCGATTCATCGGTGATTTCCAAGACAGTGGTCTCCGGCGGATTCGCAGCAAAACGGACTTGGATGGTGAGCGGGCTGCCACGCTCGATTTCCACATCACCGGGATCGATGGCCATCCCGATAAAAGGGGCCTGAGAGAATGTTGCGGTGGAGTTTTGCGGCTTCGTCGTGCGGGAAAATAGTAGAATCAATGCAGTGAGAAAACAAGCCGCGGCACCTGCCAGATGGAGCGCACGGAGGAGGGTGATGCGCGGACGTGGGACGAGATCGAACCAGTGATCACGCTCGGCCGAGGCGAGCGAATCCAGAATCACGCGGTTTTGGAGAAACGAAAGTTTACCGGATTCGGAATCTGGAGTTTGATCGAGGGCGGCCAAGAGCGAGGTTTGCAGAGCGGGATGCTTCTTCTCAATTTGCTTCGCGATCATGCGTGGATCGCCCAGCCCACGGCGGCTCCAGATGAAAATGACGATTGTGGAAATGAAGAGGTAAAGAATGAATCCGAGTAAAATTTGGAAGAAGGGGACATTCATTTTCCAAAGCGACAGCCCAATAACGAGGCCGAGCCACCATGTGAGCGCGAGGCCAGCATTGAATCGCTGACGCTGGCGGCGGGCTGCTAGATCATGGAGGATGGCATGCAGTTTTTGGATCATGGGGAAACGGGGGTGAGAGATTTGGAGGCGAATCCTGCCCATAAGGTTTCCAGCAAGATGAAACTGGCAGCGCAGACGAGCAACCACCAGCCGAGGCGTTGGCGGCTTTCTTGTTCGGCGTTTGAAAATTGTTTGGCACTGGCGGCGGCACGGGCGAGGTCCTGCGGCGGATCGAGTGGAATGCCGAGTGTGCGGAGTTCTGATTCAAGCATGGGTGTGAGTTCGGACTCAGCGGGAGCGAGCTGCACGGCGATGGAGGTGGAGCCATTCTGATAGATACCGGGAGCATCCGTGGAAATTTCCGCCGCATCTCCGATGGTGAGCGGGCCGCGCTGACCGTGCCTGAGGGCGGAGTGAGAAAGCAAAGAGTGGAGCAGGGGAGGGAACTTGGTGGTGAGCGCAAGCTGGCTATCGTCCGGCCGCCAAGTGGTGGTGAGAACGTGAAGCGTGCCGCTGCCGATTGTAAAACCCAGCCAAGCAGGATCGCCCGTATCAAACCTTGCCTGCACTTGCCCGCGGGTGGTGATTTCAGTTGGCAGCACGCGGTATTTCCAAATTCGAATCCTGCTGAAATCCGCATAACGTGCATCCGCGAACTGCGCGAACACAGCCGATTTGAAATCGATCTCACCAAACAAAGCATGCCCATTCACCACGGCTTCACGGGCTTCACCAGATGGGCCACCGATGATCTCACCGATGGCCTTGGCGGAGGCGGCATCACGCACGGTGAAAAGCACGTTTCCTCCCGCTTTCAGCAATGAATCCACCTCCGCCGGGCCGCTGAGAATTGTGAGGGCGGGCGGATCACCGGGGCGGGTGGCTACGATCTCCACGGCGTAATCCGGTGTGGATTGCAGGGCGCGATTGAGGAAATAGGCACTCTCCTTGGGATCGGCTGCTAGAGTTTGTTCGGGATACCAAACTTTTGCCACCGGGCGGGCGGGCGTGGTCCAGAAGGCTTCGTTGTCATAACAGAAATCATCACCTGTTAGAGTAATTTTTCCAACGGGAGGGAGGCTTGAAGGAGCATCGAAAACGGCGCTTTCACCCGCAGGGACGGAAACTTGAAGTGATTCAGCGACACCCTGCCAAGTGAGTTTGAAATCGGATTTTGCCGAGCCTTGAGAGTTGATGAGGCGCACGCGTTGAACTTGTTTTTCCAGCGGTAGAACGTGGATTCCAGCATTCGTCCAGCCGGCTGCGGGTGGTACGGGATGGGGGATGATTTGCACCGCACCGGGCCAGACTTCGCCGCGCAGACGTTCGAGGGTGGAGCCTTTTTGGAGATCTCCGATGAGGTGGATTCTCAGGGTGGAATCTTGTCCGGCAGCGGCGAGCGCGGCGAGCAGGGCAGTGTCCAACCGGGTGGATTGCCAATCTGCTTTCATCGCCGCAAGCGCTGCGCGGGCGGAGGATTTCCGTTCTCCAGGGGCAAGGCTGCGTGCCCGCTCGGGATCTAACAAGGGTTTGAGTTTGTTGGAAAAACCGGCAACGGCGATCCAGTCCTTTTCGGAAAAACCATCAATGAGCGTCTTTGCGATTTTCAAGGCCCGCTCGGATGGCTCGCCGCGCATGCTTGCGCTGGCATCGATGAGAATGAAATTCATCGCCGCGCCATCGACGGTGGCAGCTTGTTCCGTGACAGGGAAAAAGGGCCGGGCGAAGGCGAGGATGAGCAGCGCGATGGCCAAGCAGCGCAGGAACAAGAGCAGAAGATCCTGAAGCCGTGCCCGCGTCCGCGTGATCGGCGGGCTTTCCTCCAGGAACATCAAAGAAGAAAACTCGACGGTTTGTTTCGGTCGGTTTTTCCGCAAGTGCAGCAGGACCGGCAGCGCGACGGCGGCAAGTCCTATCAGGAAAAATGGAGCGAGAAAAGCCATGGGAGATCAACGACTGCGGGTGCGCGGGATTTGTGCGCCGCGGCCCCGGCGGTCTGATAGATAAGTGTGAAGGACTGATTCCAACGGCTGATCCGCGGGTAGCAGATGGTGGATGATGCCAAGTGAACCGCAGAGCGATTTGAGACCTTGTTGGTGGGCGGTGAATTTTTTCAAATAACCATCACGGGCGCGGGCGGGATCTGTGGGGAGCACGCGGCCGGATTCCAGATCTTCGAAATTGACCAAGCGATCAAACGTGAAATGAATTTCCGTGGGATCGAGCGTTTGAAAGAGCGTCACGTCATGGCCGCAGGCAGCGAGTGATGAAAGTGGTGCTTTGAGGTCGTCCAACGGAGTGAGGAAATCCGAGATCACGAACAGCAGCCCGCGCATCCTACCACGGCTGAGGATGGCTTCCACGGGGGAGTTCAGCGCGGCGGATTTACCCAAAGCCGGGCGGGTGAGGGCTGCTAGAATCGCATGCAGGTGGCTGCTTCGGTGGCGGGGTGGCAGGTAGTCGCGCGGCACTTCGTCATAGGTGAGCAGGCCGATCTCATCGCCCTGCTGATGGAGAAACACCGCGAGGGTGGCGGCGAGTGTGCGGGCGTATTCGAGCTTTGTATAGGTGAGTGAGCCATAATCCATCGAGCGGCTCAGATCTAACAAAAGGTGGCAGCGGAGGTTGGTTTCCTCACGGAATTTCCTGATGAAGCAACGGTCCCGGCGGGCAAGCACTTTCCAATCGAGATAGCGGATATCATCGCCGTGGACGTAAGAGCGGTATTCTGCGAACTCAGCGGAAAATCCATGGCGCGGGCTGCGATGGAGACCCTTCGAAAATCCTTCCACCACGGCACGCGCCCGTAGCTCGAGATTGCGAATTCGCATCAATGCGGAAGGATCTGCAAAGGCGGACCTGCGGGGAGATTTCGGCGAAGGGTCCATTAGGGTAGCGGGACATGTTTTAACAAACGATCAATGATGGCATCCGGAGTGATGCCGTCCGCTTCGGCGCGGAAATTCGTCAGCACGCGGTGGCGCAGCACCGGGTGGGCAAGTGCGCGGATGTCATCCGGCGTGACGTGGGAACGACCATCTAGCAGAACTCGGGCCTTGCCTCCGATGACGAGGCATTGCGCGGCGCGGAGGCCAGCGCCCCAGTTCACCCACTCGTTGATGAAGTCCGGGGTACCGGGTTTGTAGGGGCGCGATGCGCTGACAAGGCGCACGGCATAGCGGGCGGTTTCCTCGGCGATCGGAACCCGTCTGACAATTTCCTGGAACCCAAGCAATTCCTCACCCGTGAAGAGTGCCTCGATGGGTTCGGCCCGCTTGGACGTGGTGCTGGTAACCACGGCCACCTCGTCGTCCTCGCTGAGGTAATCGATATTGATATCGAACATGAATCGATCCAACTGGGCTTCCGGCAGCGGATAGGTTCCTTCCATTTCCACCGGGTTCTTGGTGGCGAGGACAAAGAAGGGTTCCGGCAAGGGGTAACGCGTGCCGGCGGCGGTGACCTGGTGTTCCTGCATTGCTTCCAACAATGCGGACTGGGTCTTGGGCGGTGTGCGGTTGATCTCATCCGCGAGGATCAGGTGGGCAAAAAGCGGGCCTTTCACGAATTCCAACTGACGCCCGCCGCCAGCGGAATCACTGAGGATTTCGGTGCCGGTGATGTCCGCCGGCATCAGGTCCGGCGTGAATTGAATGCGGCTGAACGAGAGATGGAACAAGCGCGCGGTGGAGGATATGAGCAGCGTTTTCGCCAAGCCGGGTGCGCCGGTGATGAGCGCGTGGCCACCTGATAGAAGGGCGATGAGCAATTGCTCGATCACCTCGTCCTGGCCGCGAATGACTTTGGCCAGCTCGCGCTTGATCCGGACTTTGGCTTCCGCGATGCGAAAGACGATGGCTTGTTCCGCCGGGTGGGGGATGGTTGGGGTAATCATGATTTTCTATCAGTGAGTCATGGAATACACGACGATATTGATGCCCATCGGGAAGGCTTTTTTCTCGCTGAATTCCTTAAAAAAGTAAGGATCATCGCCCTCGCGTTCCCAGCCATCGCCGAGATCGGTATTGCGGCAAATGACCACCATCATGCGGCCCTTCGCATCGAAGATTCCGTAGTAGTGCGCCCCCTTGCCGCCCTTCTCATGGAAGATGCCGGTGGTGCGGCCAGAAAGTGCGTATTCGATGGATGGCACCTGCGGCTTTTCCTTGATCGGGAATACGGTGTTGAAAATGGGATGATCGAGCCCGAGCTCGGTGATGGGTCTATCAGGAAAAATTCTCTCCATCTGCTGACGGGTGTTTTCCCATTCGTCGTCGCCCCAGAAATCATCGATCATCAAAAAGCCGCCGTTGAGTAGATGCTCGCGGAGGATTTGTGCCTCGGAATCCATCAGATCGAGTGCGCCGGTTTCAAGAGTATAAAGAAAAGGGCACTCCTTCATTTTCGGATCGAGAATGGAAATGATGAGCGGGACGGGATCGACGCGGATGGAGGTCATCTGCTGGAGCCGGAACGAGAAGTTCAAATCACTATCGGGAAAATCCGTGGACCATTTGTAATGATTTTCCGGGCGCAACCTCACAAACCGGAAAGTATCATTCGGGAAACGCGGATCGTTTTCCCACTTCGCGACACCATGGCGGTCAGCGGGCAGGCGGGTGGGCTGAGCCGGGGCCACGGTGGAAACGGCCACGAGCAAAAATGCACAGACATGGGTGTGGGATTTCATGGCGGAGGGGGAAGGCGAACGAGAAACTCCAAGGCTA
>JBBRIB010000225.1:0-5661 GCA_038221745.1 Verrucomicrobiales bacterium | reverse complement strand
TTTGATCCCTGGCTCCGTCATTTGGCTGAGCGAGGAATGTTCGCCTAAAAGCCTGTGCTCACTTGGTGGCGTAGATCTGCTGATTCGCATTTGGAGATGTGCAGCGCTCAGAAGGCTTCATCGTCATCGGATCAAGCGTGGGCGTGGTGCGGCATGAGCTCGCGAAGATGGCAACGGCTAGGATAGGCAGTAGTTTGAGGCTTTTCATCGTGTAAGTGGTGTAGGTGTGCTGGAAGTTTAACAAACCAAAATAAAAATACCAGCAAACTCTTTGCGAACAAAACTCAAATTTTATGGCGACATCGCCGAAAATTTTAGATAGTAAAAAGCGTCATGAATCCAAAACCCGATGAAGTTGTTGCATCAAATTCCGCTTTTTCCAAACTTTTCGGCACCGGCCTGCTAGGCTGCGTCGTCGGATCATTGGCGCTTTTCGGAGCTGCCTGGCCGCTGGCAAAAGCCGAAAGCGTGTCAACCGCAACGATGTGGGCCCTTTCCCACTGGTGGATGGCATTCGTGTTCGGCGCGATCCTGCTGGTTGGTCGCGGACTCGTTTCCCGACTGTCCATCGCCACGGCATTGATGGCCTATTTATTGCCTGCCGCTTCCCTCATGGCCGTCGTGGGAATTTGTCTGGCGATCTATCCTGACCGGGGATTTCGCAGCGATCTATTCAGCTTCATGCCACTGGTGTCGATCTTTTATATCCTTGGATTCCTGTGGATGACATTTGCTCCAAAAGAATCGCAGAAAACGACTTTTTTGCGAGCAGTGCTTCCTGCGGTGATCGGTGGTGCCATCATTCTCGGCCTCGTCGCGGTGCCCGTCTTCAGAAGCGACAATTTCGTCTATCGCAATGCGTTTGACCTGGTCGTGACGAAAAACATCGTCAGTAATGGCGCAATGATCGCCGATGCCGTGCTTGAGATCCGTAAGCCTGGTAACTATGACTTCACCGCTCCGCGTTTTTCTCCTTTCAACGGTGAAGAAACCTTGGACATGGATGCGTCCGTCGAACTCGGGAAAATCACCTGGGGCGCTGGCGGCACTCCCAAGGAAGGAACCTCAGGAACCTATCCGCTCCAGATTCGCTGGGAAAAAAACATCCCTGTGGTCAAACCCCAAGAGCCTAATCCCATGTTTTACGAAGACATGGTTTACTTGGAAGTCCGCGATCCATCGGATGCCTCCAAAGAACTCATTTTCAATATTTCAGCCGCCTTGCCGACCGAGCAGTGATGCGGAGAAAGATAGAACCGTAACTACTGTCAGTGGTTGAGTGGGTAAAATGGTTTCTGCGGTTTCGCCAAGAGCCATCGAGGCTGGCACTGATTTCGGGATTCAGCGGAGTCCGCCAAAAAACCCGACTTGCTAGCGCCGCGCTTGTGAGCTGAACTAGTCTTCAGCCACACGCCCATTCCATTTCCCATGCTTCTCATTCAAAACGCCCGTATCGCCTCGGAGACCTCAGCCTCACTCCCGGTGGCGGATGTGTTGATTTCCGAGGGGAAAATTTCCCGGATCGGCCAAGGTTTGGAGGCGGGCGAGGGGACTCGTGTGATTGATGCCAAAGGCCGCATCCTCATGCCGGGGATGTTTGATGCGCATGTCCATTTCCGCGAGCCCGGATTCGAGAGCAAGGAAACCATCGCCAGCGGGACTGAAGCGGCGATCAACGGCGGCATCACCGGAGTGGTGATGATGCCCAACACAAATCCGGCGATCGATTCTGCGACGGTGGTGGCCAATGTTTTGGATATCGCCAAACGCACCGCACGGATTCCGGTTTACACCTCCGGATGCGTGACCAAGGGCCGCCATGGCAAGGAGCTGGCGGGCATTGACGGGATGCGGGCACTCGGTGTGAAAATGCTGACGGACGATGGTGATACCACGGGCGATCCCGCAGTGCTTTTCCGGGCGATGCAGTATGCCACGGAGCTGGGGATGTTTTTTGCGAGCCATTGTGAAGTGCCGGAACTCGCCGGGCCGCGTGCGCTCAATGATGGGTTGACGAGCTATCGACTGGGCATCATCGGCTCGCCTGCGTGTGCGGAAGAAATCATTATTGATCGTGACATCCGGCTCGCCCACGCCACTGGGGCGCATATCCATTTGCAACACGTTTCCAGTAAGCTCGGGATGGAAACGATCCGCTGGTGGAAAAGCCGCGGCGATGTGAAAGTGACCGCCGAGGTTTCCCCGCACCATTTGTTGTTCAACGAAGAGGACATTGGCGACTTCGATACGAACTACAAAATGAACCCGCCGCTGCGGACCAAGGCGGACAATGAAGGGTTGTTGGAGGGGCTGCTCGAAGGGGTGTTCGATCTCATCGCCACCGATCACGCGCCGCATACGCGCTTTGAAAAATCCCAGGATTTCGTCACCGCGCCTAACGGAATTACCGGGATGGATACCGCCTTGGTCTCGCTCCATCACTTTTTCGTAGCGACAGGAAAGTTCGGCTGGGATCTGCTGGTGAAGTGGTATTCTGCGGAGCCTCGCCGCCTGATGGGCTTGCCGGTGGTCACCATCGAGGTGGGCCAAACGGCGGATCTTGTGCTCTTCGATCCTGAGGCGGAATCCACCTTCACGGCTGAGTTCATGAAATCCAAATCCATCAACACTCCCTTCATCAACCGAACGCTGAAAGGCCGCGTGGATCTGGTGGTGCTGGGAAATGAGGTTCTGCTGGAGCGCTGAGCTGCGGCTGCGAGGTGACAGCCTTTGGACTGCGGTGAGCATCACCGCTTTGGCGTGGGACTTTGGCTTCTCACAGGTGATCCATTCTTTGAAAAAAGGCACCGGGTTCGTGGCCTTTTTATTTTCATCCGTTTCTCTCACAGGCCATCTCGCCACCCAAAAGCGGTGATGCTCACCGCAGTCCAAAGTTCTGCCGGAGGCAGAATTTTCTCAGTTGACCCTCACCAAAGGTGGCTCATCAGTTGTAAGGAGTTCTAACATTTTCGCCACGGTCTGGATTTCCCCTGGTAAAATGAGCTCCGGACGAATCGAAGCAAGTGGCTGAAGCACAAATCGCCGCTCGCCGATGCGGGGGTGGGGGAGGACGAGGGTTTCGGTGTCGATGATTTCGTCTCCGAAATAGAGCAGATCCACATCGATCACGCGTGGGGCGTTGCGCTCCACGGGTGGCAGGCGTCCGAGGCTTTTTTCTATCGACTGGGTGAGATCTAACAGTTCAAAAGCGGATCCCTCGTGACTGATCTCGACGACAGTGTTAAAGAAATCCGGCGAGCCCGTGGGGCATAAGCGGGGTTCCGTCTGATAGATGGGAGCGCAGAGAAAAGGTTCTCCGGGGACGGCGATTTCCCGCAGGGATTCCAGCGCTTTGCGCAAGTGGGAGAGGCGGTCACCCAAGTTCGATCCCAAAGCAAGGGCGACGCGAGGCATGGCAGCTCAATCCTTGAGGTTTTCCAAGCGCTGGATATCGTAATTTTTCATCACCCGCTCGTTGGCTGGCGCGACGGAGGCGGCAGGGATCACGATGGGGCGCTCACCGCCGAAGAGCTCAATGGTGAAGAACTCGGGGGCTTCTTTCGGGTTGAGAAGTTCGTGGGCATGGGCGAGATCCCGGACCTCGGTGCCATTGATTTTTTCCACAGCAGAGCCCGTGTAGGCGCCAAGATGCGCGGTGATCGGATCGCTTTCCACGCGGGTGAGGACGACGATGTCCTTGTGTTTTTCAAAAAGCCCCTTGGGCACGTAGTCCGTGTAAAGCCTGCGGACGGTGATATCGGTGAACTTCGAGGTGGCGAATAGATTGGTATCCAAGGGTTGGAAAACCATCCCGGCGAAGACGATGTAGCGCGGGGTTTGCTCATATTGGATGGCATACATGCGGGACCATGAGAGCGGCTTGAGGGTGATTTCCACATCGTTCCATGAGCCGTCACGGAGAAAGCGGATGCTGAGTTTATCACCGGCGAATTTGCGTTCCACCACTTCGTTGAGGTTCACGTCCTCGCCATCGATGGTGATCATGCCCGCGCTATCGACGGGCTTGCCATCAAGGGCCATGAGAATATCGCCAACCTCGAGTGTGCCATCGCTGGAGCTGGTGGGTATCACATTGGCCACCAGCACGCCCACTCCGTCATTTTGCAGCCCTAGGGCCTTGCGCATCGCTGGATTATGCAGAGGGAAATCCGTGATACCCAGATCTGCGTATTGATCGTAGCTGCCATCCTCGATGTCTTTGAGGAAACGGTTCACCACAGGGGTGGGGATGATGTAGCCGGTGTTGTCTGCCTGGCGCAGGCCTTGGAAGGCCACACCCACCACTTTCCCATCCTGGATGACGGGGCCACCGGAATTTCCCGGATTGATGGCGGCATCGATCTGCACCACGAGGTGCGAGTCTGCCCGCGTGTGGGAATAGGGTTGGAAATCGATACGGGAAACCACGCCGCGAGTGACCGAGAGCCGATCCCCGCCGATCGGGTAGCCGATCACGCGGACCTGAGATTCCAGTTCCGGCACATCTCCGATTTCAAATGCCGGGAATTTTTCCAGATCTGAAAAGTCTTGGATAGAGAGCAAGGCGAGGTCGCAATCATGAGCGATGTATTCCACCTTTGCAGGATATTTTTTCGGGCTGCCATAGACCGTGATAAGGATGCGGCGGGCGTTGGAAACGACGTGGGCATTGGTAAGAATGCGGTTTTTCCCGATGATGAAGCCGGTGCCGATGCCACCGCTGAAGCGCCCGGTGTTCCAGGGCGTTTGATAATCCGCCGTCTGGGTGGCCACCTCGATGCGGAGGACGGATTTGTAAATGTCAGATGGCTCTGCCGCGGCTGCGGGAAGAATCAATATCAGGGAGTAAAGGAATGCGAAGATGCGGATCATGAACTTGCTTTCCATCATAGGGGCCGCAGGCTCACCCGCAAATGAAATCTGAATTGCTCGAAAAAATCCGCACCGATCTCCGTGAGAGGTTTGATCGGCTATCCAAAGCCGCGCTTGAGGCACATGCGGCGGCCACCGATCCGGGCAGCAAGGCGGAGGGGAAATATGACACCCGCAGCTTGGAGGCATCCTATCTGGCGGCTGGGCAAGCGCGGCAAGTCGAGTCTCTCGCGGCCGCGCTGCGGATTTTCGAGGCGCTGAGTTTGCCCGAGTTTGGGCCATACGATGCCATTGATGCCGGGGCCTTGGTGGAGGCGGAATTGGCCGGGGAAAGCGTCTTCTATCTGCTGGTTCCGGCGGCGGGCGGCAGCGTGATCGATCATGAAGATTCAGAAATCACCTTGCTCACCCCGGAGAGTCACCTTTACGGCAAACTTCTCGGGATGAGCAGCGGAGAGAGTCTCGAATCACCCGTATTGACGGTGCTGGCGGTGAGCTAGAGTTTGCAAACTTCCGAACCAAGGGGAATGCATGGTGGAGTCTCTCCAATCAAGCATGTGCCAACGCCTCTTCGAAAGCGGCGATGACGGTTTCGACGGGTTCCAAGCCGCAGGAGACCCGCAGCAAATGAGGAGGAACTCCGCAGCCCTCCGCCCATTCCAGTTCGTGGTAATGGGCCAACATTGTATAGGGACAGACGAGTGTAAAAGGAGTGCCGAAGCTCGGGCCCTTGCTCAAGCGCAGGGAGTCGTAAACTTTCGGAGTTTTCCTGGGTGCCTTGAGCGCGAA
>JBBRIB010000224.1:0-5676 GCA_038221745.1 Verrucomicrobiales bacterium | reverse complement strand
GGAAGCCGCCATCCGGGAAACCCAGGAGGAACTCCACGTCACGCCTCACGCACCCCGCAAGCTGGGAGAGCTGATGTTTTCCATGTCTGACTCGCCTGACATCATGTGCCATGTTTACCGGGCGGATGATTTCACCGGGATTCCCACAGAGACCGATGAAGCCGTCCCGGCGTGGACGAGCTTGGATGCCATTCCCTATCCACAAATGTGGGAGGATGATCGGCATTGGTTGCCGCTGGTGATCGGCGAGCAGACCTTCCGCGGGCGATTCGTCTTTGAAGGCGAGAAGATGCTATGGCATGAGATGACTCTCGATCCGACCTGGTGAAAGTCACAAAAAAACCGCCTCACTCTTGCGAAGGAGGCGGTCGGGGCTTGATGTTAAATTAAATTATAGTGAACTCTTGAGAGAATCAAATTTGGCCTTCAGTGACGCGAGTTCGGATTCGGCATTTTCGATTTGCTTGTTGAGTCCCACAAGAGCATCGAGCTTGGCGCCGAAGCTATCACCCGTTGCAACCTTTGGAGTAATGTTGGCCTTTGGTGCCTTTGGTGCCTTAGGTGATTTTGGTGCCTTAGGTGATTTTGGTGACTTGCCAGCTTTCGGTGCTTTCACTTTTTTTCCGGGTTTCGGTGCGCCGGATGCCTTGAGCCATGCCATCACGGTGAGCGGCGAGATACCAAACTTGGCAGCAGCGGTGCTTTGGCCACCACGGCCATTGGCAACGTTATAGCTTGCAACGAAATCAACCACTTCTTGCTTTTGCTCACTGGTGTATCGGGTCCCGACCTTGGATCCACCTTTCTCTTTCGCGGCCTTTGGAGCTTTAGCAGCTTTCGGTGCCTTGGCAGCTTTTTTCGAAGCCTTCGGTGCGCCGGATGCCACCAACCAGGCAGCAACGGTAAGTGGCGAGATCCCGAACTTCTCAGCAGCTTTGCTTTGTCCACCGCGGCCATTGGCAGCGTTGTAACTGGTGGCGAAGTCCACAACTTCTTTCTTCTGGGCATCGGAATAACGAATTCCTTTTGCAGTCTTTTTATTAGCAGATGTACTCATGACTTGGAAAAGCTATGAACATGAGGCCCACTAGCAAGCTAAATCTTTATAGCTCGATTGGGGACCCGCCAGGCGGGGGTTCATCTATGAATTTATCAGAGAGAGCCCCAAGGTGTTGAGGGATCTCACTGAGTCCTAAAACCCATCGGTCAGCGCCCTCTTGCACCGCACGGCGGGAGACCACGCCCCCATATCCGATAAACAGATCCACATCAGGCCGCGTCTCCAAATCAGACACTCCATCACCTATCATCACCACCCGTTCGGGTAACATTGCCGCTTTCCAGTCACGGATCACTTCATTTTTGCCAAGATTACGAGTGGTGGGATAGTCCCGCCCAAAGTCCAGATAGCCGCCGCAATCATCGAACATCAACGGCACGGCCTCCACATGATCAATGCCCAACCTGGCGGCCAATGGCTTGATGAGATCAGAAAATCCCCCTGACAGAATGACGGGTGTCCAACCGGACTGTTTTGCATGGGCAATCAAATCAAAGGCTCCCGGGACAATGGTTTCCACATAAAGTCGGGCGATCTGAGCACACAGCGCGCGGTCCGGCCGGATCATTTCCATGCGGCGCGGAAAGATATCCGTGATTGGAATCTCACCATTCATCGCTGCATTGGTAAGCGCCACCACTTTGGAAAATACCAATTCGCCACGAGCCCTCGCCAGTTCATCTATGCCTTCAATGGTCGAAAGCGTTGAATCGCAATCGATAAACATCAGCTTCCCACGCTGCCGGGTAGCGGGATGAATCACCAGTTCCGCTCCTTCATCCACCTTCTCAAAGAGTTCGATCATCTGTTGGTTGCCCAGCCGAATACAGCCTTGGCTGGCTGGCTGGCCGATCCGATCTTTACGGTTGGTGCCATGAATATAGATATGCCGCTCAAGGGTATTGGCGTTTTCAGGATCCAACCCTTCAAGACGCAGAATACGGGTCAGCACGAGATCGCCCTCCTGATACTGAGCAGGCGACCAATGGCCGGCTGGCGCGCGCTTTTTGAAAATCGTTCCAAGCGCTTCACCTCCACCGATTTTTTCTACAATCCGGAAACGTCCGGTGGGTGTGCGGAAGGTACCCTCAATAAAGCCCATCCCTTTGGCGGCGGTGGAGATTGGGAAACTACGCAGGCATTGATCACCCTCAATCAGTTTGAGGGTTTGGTCATCTATTGAAACTTCGAGCCGGATCGCGGGATTCATGTGGGTGATAAGACGAGCAACGCATTATGGCCGCCCATTCCGTGGGAAAGCTTATAGACCAACCCGGTGGTATCAAGCACTTGATCGGGCAAATGAAATCCAGCGGGTGCGGTTAGGTGAGAAAGATTGGGCGGTAGTTGATGGTCGCGGAGGAAGCGGGCCAGGATCACACTTTCGAGCAATCCACTCGCGCCGATGGTATGGCCGATATAGGGTTTGAGCAGATGTAGAGTGGGGATTGATACCCCAAAGACTTGAGACAGGGCCGCAGGATCCGCCACGGATTGGACTCCGGTTCCGGTAGCATGAGGAGATACGGCGGTGGGTAAACCCCGATCTTGGATGGCCTTCTCTAACAATTCGATAGTCCTGCCACCATTGGCAGGGATACCCACAGGATCGCTTGCATCCGAATTGCATCCATAGTGAATCACGCGGGGGCACTTTCCATCTTTGGGTTCGACGGCCATCGCCGCAGCGCCTTCACCGGGAATGAAACCCGATGTCTGGGGATGGTAGGGATCCAGATGATTGCCGTGGGAGAGCAATTTGGACGAAGCATAGTTATCGAGCAACAACGGCACCAATGGTAGATCCACGGCGACGGCAAGCGCCCGCGGGGCGAGGCCCGCATTGACGATGAGCATTGCGATGCCGAGGGCATCCAGCCCGGCAGCGCAACCGCTCGCGAGCACATGGTTCGGGCCCGTGATGCCGAACTCGATACTGATGGCGGAGGCTGGTTCACTGTGGATGGTATTGCTGGCGGCCATCACCTTGAAAGGCCTGCGCCCGGGCCACGGCCCTAGCCAACCCGCCGCGTTGCCGCGGCTGGTGCCTACCACGAGTGCGGCATCCTTCAAATCCTCCGCATCCCAGCCTGCCTCGCCAATCGCTTGCCGGGCCACATGCAGCGCGGCCATGGTGGCAGGACTCCACTTGCGGTTCGTCAAGAGGCTTCGTGAATCGATCCATGCGGCATATTGATTGGCGTGCGAACTTTGAGATCCTAACAATTTCCCTAACTTTTGAAATGGCACATGCCTCGCAAGAATGGCCTGATGATGGGATGCCACATCATTGCCCAGTGCGGAAAGTGCGCCGAGACCGGAGATGGCTAAATGTGAATGAATCGCCACAGGCAAAGTGTTGTTAAGATCAAAGTGTTAATTGTGCGCCCAGTTCCACCACCCGACCAGGAGGGAGCTGGATCGGCGCACCATGTTTTCCCGAGAAACACTCGCGAAATGCGTAAAGCGGGCTGGTCCCGATATCGCCAAAAACAATACCCAAAGCCGCGATTGTGGAAATTGCCAGCGGCGGTTTCACGCCAGAGTGGCCAAGATCGGTATCCTTCATCGTAGCGTGACTGAAAGCCCGCACGGCCTTCAAACCATTTCCCCACACCACTGACCAGCCCGAAATCAAAACCGACTTGTTGTCCGTTTTTAAAAAGTGAAGCTCGGAGTTTTTCTTGTCTATTTGCACCTCCGGCCCGCAAGCTTCGCATGTCTGACACATGAGCACGGTTCTGGAAACAATTGATGGCGGTACCCGCTATCTCGAAAAACGCGGAATCGAAGACGCCCGGCGCAATATGCAAATGCTCGTCGCCAATCAGCTCGGCTGCACCCGGATGGATCTTTACCTGCAATTCGACCGTCCGTTGCAAGAGGCCGAACTCTCGCCCCTCCGTGAAAAGCTCAAGAACCGCGGCGAAGGCATTCCCCTTCAGCATCTCCTTGGCAGTGTCTATTTTCATAAACACGAATTCAAGATCGATGCCCGCGCCCTCATTCCGCGCCCTGAGACTGAAGAACTCGCCGAATGGATCCTCCAGCACAAGATCCGGGAAAATCAAAGCGTTCTCGATATGGGCTGCGGCTCTGGAGTGCTCGGGCTCAGCCTCGCCGCTGCCCGCCCTTCATGGCATGTCACACTTGCCGATGTTTCGACAGATGCGCTCGCCCTTGCTCAAGAAAACGCCGTGAGCCTCGGAATTGAGAACACCGCATTTCTCCATACTGATCTTTTCTCAAACCTTTCAGGTACCTTCGATGGCATCGTCGCCAACCTCCCTTATATCCCCGAGACGGAGCGCAGCAGCCTTACCCGGGAAGTCATGCACGATCCCGCGCTCGCCCTCTTCAGCGGGACTGATGGTCTCGACCTCATCCGCCGCTTCATCCCGGAGGCTTTCCATCACCTTAATCCCGGCGGCTGGTTGGTTCTCGAAATCGGTCATGATCAGGCTTCACAAGTTAGTGAAATTCTCAATGCTCACCCCTTTACCGCCATCGCCGTAAAAACCGATCTCTCCGGGATCGCCCGTTTCCCTCACGCCCTGCGCCCTTGACTGCAATCTCAAATCTTAAATTTCAAATTTCAAATCTCTCCAATGGATAAACTTCTTGTTCACGGCGGTAGCACCCTGCGCGGCACCATCAATATCTCCGGCTCTAAAAACGCCTCCTTGCCCATCCTTGCAGCCACTCTCCTCACCGAGGATACCTGCATCATCCGCCGCGTGCCTGATGTCTCGGATACCAATTACATGATTCAAATCCTCAGCGCCCTCGGGGCTGACGTCGAGAGATCCTCCGGCACTGTCCGCATCACTTGTGCCGATGTGATCGAAGAAGCGCCCTACGAACTTGTCCGCCGCATGCGCGCCTCGATCTGCGTGATGGGTCCCCTGCTTGCCCACAAAGGCCGTTGTGTCGTTTCACTGCCAGGAGGCTGCGTCATCGGAGACCGCCCCGTGGATCTCCACCTGCGTGGTCTTGAAGCGCTTGGTGCCAAGGTGGAATTCGAAGGTGGTAACATCACCCTCACCGCCGAAGACGGATTGAAAGGGGCGGTCATCGATCTCCGGGGCACCCACGGCCCCACCGTGCTAGGCACGGATAACGTCATGATGGCCGCCACTCTCGCGGAAGGCATCACCGTTATCGAATCCGCCGCTGCCGAACCCGAAGTGCTCGATCTCGCAAATTTCCTCAACTCCATGGGTGCGAAAATCACCGGAGCAGGCACCCGCACCATCACCATCGAAGGCGTCGCAAAACTCCATGGCGTGGAACACACCGTCATTCCAGACCGCATCGAGGCAGGCACCTTCATGGCCGCCGCCGCCATCGCCGGCGAGGGGGTCACCCTCCGCCGCATTTGCCGCGATCACATGAAAGCCATCACGGCCGCCATTGTATCTGCAGGCCATCGAGTCGATTTCAACGAGGCCGGAGACACTTGCACCATCCATCGTGGCGAGACGCTTCAGGGCATCGAAATTTCCACCGCCCCTTATCCAGCCTATCCCACCGACATGCAGGCCCAGATGACGGCCCTGCTCGCCACCACCGCCGGCATCAGTGTGATCAAGGACACCATTTTCCCCCAACGCTTC
>JBBRIB010000223.1:0-5687 GCA_038221745.1 Verrucomicrobiales bacterium | reverse complement strand
TGAATCGTTTCTGGAAGGCGCACAACAGGTCGTGATCATCGGCACGGACTGCCCGGAACTGGACGAACGGATTCTAGAAGATGCCTTTGAAGCGTTGCAGACGCATCCCGTGGTCTTCGGTCCGGCATGCGATGGCGGCTACTATCTGATAGGTCTGTCGGCCCCCTGCCCTGCTGTTTTTCAATCCATCGCTTGGGGTGGTCCCGAGGTGCTGCGCCAGTCACTTGCCGCCTCGCCGGGTGCTCATCTCTTGGAAACGCTACCCGATGTTGATCTCCCGGAAGATCTACCGGCGGCGATGAATGTGCTCGGGCATGACCTTGAACCCTCAAGCACAGAACAATTTTTCAGATCACCAAATTACCAGTTTCCAAAACCATAGGGACCCATCTCCAAGGGCAGAGGTCCTGGGATCCCGGAGAACAGATCCGGTTTTTCCCGTCGGTGATGGTGTGGGTGGGGAACACGTCCATCGCTTGACGGGGTGGAGTCACAAGCCACTTCGGATTTCCCCTTGTTGTTGCTTGACCCGTGCTTACAGGCCATCCAGTGTGCCGCCCCGCCGCATACCCCGATGGCCTGCGGCGCAATCTAACCGAACATAACCTACTGCTCCGCCATGGCCGCGAAGATCTATACCACCAAGGACGCCCCGATCGCCCTACTGAAAAAGAAAACCCTCGCCGTGATCGGCTTTGGCTCACAAGGCCATGCCCACGCACTCAACCTCAAGGACAGTGGCCTCAAGGTCATCATCGGCCTCTACCCGAAGTCCAAGTCCCGCGAGGTTGCCAAGAAACTCGGCTTCGAGGTCATGGACACCGCTGCGGCCGTCAAGGCTGCCGACGTGATCTTCGTTGCCACACCGGACACCGTAATTCCTTCGGTTTATAACAAGGACATAGCCCCTTACCTCACCAAGGGTAAAACGCTGCTCTTCTCGCATGGTTTCGCAGTGCATTTCAAAACCATCACGCCTCCTACCGATGTGGATGTCATCCTCGTCGCTCCGAAGGGCCCGGGCCATACCGTGCGGTCACAGTTCGTGGCAGGCAAAGGGGTTCCCGGCCTGATCGCCGTGCACCAGGACATTTCTGGCAAGGCCAAACAAACCGCTCTCGCGTGGGCAGGCGGCGTCGGCTGCGCCCGTGCCGGAGTCTTTGAAACAAACTTCCGCGAAGAAACCGTAACCGATCTCTTCGGCGAACAGGTCGTCCTCTGCGGCGGGGCCACCGCTCTGGTAAAAGCTGGATTTGAAGTGCTCGTAGAAGCCGGTTTCCAACCGGAGATGGCCTACTTCGAGTGCCTTCACGAGCTCAAGCTCATTGTCGATCTCATGAACGAGCAAGGCATCGCCGGCATGCGTTTCTCCATCTCCGAGACTGCCGAATATGGCGACGTTACTGTCGGACCAAAGATCATTGATGCCTCCGTTAAAAAGCGGATGGTTGCCCAGCTCAAAGTCATCGAGAGCGGTAAATTCGCCAAAGAGTGGACCGCTGAATATGCCGGTGGAAACAAAAACTTCAACGCCATCCGCAAAGCCGAAGCGCAGCACCCGATTGAAAAGGTCGGTGAAAAACTGCGTTCCACCATGAGCTGGATCAAGCAGTCCAAGATCAAGAAAGGCGCCAGCCAAGCGAGCTTCACTTCTTCATCGAAGTAAGTTTCCAAATTACTTCGTTCAAACGTCCGTCTGTCCGAAATTGGCAGCCGGGCGTTTTTATTTGGAAACCTTGGAGTGCGGTTAGGATCACCGCTTTAAGGGTCAGGGTGATTTGGTAGCGAGCCCTACCCAGCGCGTCCACGCCGAATCGTAGCGCCTGGAGCTCGACCCTGTGCCTGCGCGTGCGCCACTCCCGGCTGACTGCAAGGCCTTGTGGATGAAATAATTCAACTCGCCCATTTTTCCGGCCCTTGTTTTAATCATCTCCAATGATTCATTCATCCATTGGCGCATCTCTCTAAACTCGATTCACCCATTCCCTTGCCTCCTCAAGTCCTCATCATCGGTGCCGGCCTCTCCGGTCTTGCTTGCGCCCTCAAGCTCCAGGCGGCGGAAATTTCCTTTCTCTTACTGGAAGCATCCGATGCCCCCGGAGGCCGCGTCCGGACGGATGTAATCGACGGATTTCTCCTTGATCGCGGCTTCCAGGTCTATCTCGATGCATACCCTGAGGCGGGAAAAATCCTCGATCTGCCCGCGTTGGATCTGCGCCCGTTTTCCCCCGGCGCCCTCGTCTTCCACCGGGGGAAAATGCACCGGGTCATGGACGTTTTCCGCCGCCCCGGCTCGCTGGTTCCAAGCGCCCTTGCACCGATCGGCACCTTTTCCGATAAGCTCCGCGTCGCCCTTCTCAAGTGGCGCACCTACCGCTCATCGCTTGCTCAAATTGCCACCCGCCCCGACTGCGCCACCTTGGAATATCTGCGCGACTTCGGCTTCTCGGACGCCATGATCGATGTTTTCTTCCGCTCCTTTTACGGCGGTATCTTCCTTGAGCGCGATCTGAGAACCTCAAGCCGGATGTTCGAGTTCACCTTTAAAATGTTCTCCGCCGGAAGCGCCACTCTGCCCGCCCGCGGCATGGGGGAAATCACCCGCCAGCTCGCCGCCCGGCTGCCTGCAAGCTGCCTACGCCCTTACTCACCTGTCGTCTCCCTCAGCCCGGGATGCGCCACCCTCGCCTCTGGCGAAATCATCACCGCAGCCCACATCGTCGTTGCTACGGACGCCGCCACCTCCGCCAGGCTGCTCCCCGGATCTTTCCCCAGCCCTGTGGCATGGCGCTCTGTCACCAATCTATACTACACATCCCGAAAATCCCCGATCAACGAACCCATCATCGCCCTCAACGGCAGCGGTGTGGGTCTCGTCAACAACGTCTGCGTGCTCTCCGATGTGTCCCGCGCCTACGCCCCACCCGGGCAACACCTCATCTCTGTCTCCGTCCTCGGTCTGAATGACGTCACCGATCTTCCTGCGGTCGTCATCAAAGAACTCGCCGCCTGGTTCGGCCCCGAAGTGCGCGAATGGCGGCACCTGCGCACCGATCGCATTGAGCACGCATTACCCGAGCAGCTCCCGGGCGGCGTAAAATTCCCATCGCTCACGCCCGGAGTGCATCTCTGCGGGGATTACCAAACCAGCGCCTCCATCGAAGGAGCCATCACCTCCGGCCACGGCACGGCGGAGTCCTTGCTCCTCCATTTTTAAAAAACCGCCTGATGTTTCCGCCCGATTTCCTTTGGAAATTCCAACTCGTGGTTGCTGCCCTGATGACCGGCGTCATCTGGCAGGTGCAGCTCCTCACCTATCCGAGAGCATGAGGTCGGTCCATGCATGGTCCGGCAAGGGATGCCTAAAACGTGTGGGCGTTTGCGCACCCAAGAGGTTAAAAACTCAGCGGAAGTCGCCCGCGAACAATAAAGTGCAATGACAGCCAAAGCGCACTGGCTTCTGGGTGAGGGAGTCCATCAACCGCGGGAAACCCACGCTTCTTGATTCACCAAGGCAGCGGGAACGCGCGGTTGAAGGCGAAGACGCGTTCGCGGATGGCGTGGAGTTTCCCGGTGTTGGTATGATCCGAGAGGGCTTCGTGGATGAAATCCGCGACTTGTTCGACGTCCTTTTCCTTGAGGCCACGGGTGGTGACGGCGGGCGTGCCGATGCGGATGCCGCTGGGCTTCATCGGGCTGCCGGTATCGAAAGGGATGCCGTTTTTGTTGACGGTGATGCCGGCTTCATCGAGGGCGTGGGAGGCGTCGGTGCCGTTGAGGTTCTTGTTGCGGAGGTCCACCAGCATGACGTGGTTATCCGTGCCACCGGAGCAGATGCGGAAGCCGTGGTGAGTGAGGCGGGCGGAAATTGCTTGGGCGTTTTTAATGACCTGCGCGGAGTATTCCTTGAACTCGGGCTTGAGCGCCTCGCCGAAGCAGATGGCCTTGGCAGCGATCACGTGCATGAGCGGGCCGCCTTGGATACCGGGGAAAACCTGGGCATCGATTTTTTTCGCGAACTCCTCTTTGCACAAAATAATCCCACCGCGCGGACCACGCAGGGATTTGTGGGTGGTGGAGGTGACGAAATCCGCATGCGGAAACGGGCTGGGATGGACACCGGCAGCAACGAGTCCTGCGATATGCGCCATATCGACAAAGAGGTAGGAGCCAACTTCCTTGGAAAGCTTGCCCATGCGCTCGAAATCGATGATGCGGGAGTAGGCGGAGGCACCCACGGTGATGAGCACCGGCTTGAGTTCGCGGGCGGTTTTTTCCAACTCATCGTAGTTGATGCGCTCATCGTCCGGGGAGACGCCGTAGTGAGTGACATCATAGAAGCGACCGGAAAAATTCGCCTTGTGGCCGTGGGTGAGGTGGCCGCCGTGGGCGAGATCCATGGTGAAGATTTTATCGCCAAGCTTGAGCACGGAGAAATAAACGGCGGTGTTTGCCTGCGAGCCGGAGTGCGGCTGGACGTTGGCATGCTCGGCTCCGAAGAGTTCCTTGGCGCGATCAATCGCGAGTCGCTCGACGACATCGACGTTTTCACACCCGCCATACCAACGGCGGCCGGGGTAGCCCTCGGCGTATTTGTTGGTGAGAACCGAGCCTTGCGCTTCCATGACGGCGGGCGATGCGAAATTTTCCGAGGCGATGAGCTCGATGTTGTTGCGCTGGCGGTGCTCCTCGGCGGTGATGGCGGCGTAGATCGCAGGATCTGTCTCGGAGATGCGGCTGCCGGAGGATTTGCAAACACGCCCTTCGTGGCGGCCCCCGGTGAAAGCGGTTGTTAGAAATGTATCCACCATGGCCAGGGCGGTGGCATCGTCGGTGTATTTCCCAGCAAGGCAAAGAACGTTCGCGTCATTGTGGCTGCGGATGATCGATGCCTCCTCGACACTGCGCACATTGCCCGCGCGAACGTGGCGGTGGCGGTTTGCGGCGATGCACATGCCGACACCGGAGGTGCAGGCGAGGATGCCGTAGTCGTAGGTACCGTCCGCCACATTGCGGGCGACGAGATTTGCGTAATCCGAGTAATCCACGGAATCATGAGTCTGGGTGCCGAAGTCATTGACCTCGAGGCCGATGGCCTTGAGGTGCGCGACAACGGCGTTCTTGAGATCGACGGCACCGTGATCGGCGCCGATGGCAATGCGGAAGGTGGGGTGACTCATGGTGACTGCCGGATTGAAAGTCGGGAAACCAATTTTGCAAACCGCAAATTTCAGATTTCGGCCAGAAATGAACCCGGCGGAAGATCCGCATTAGATGCCTGCGGTCTTGGGCGGCTGGATTTTGAAAACCTGCAAATGACTTCGCTTCGTGTCGATTTTGCCACTCAAGCTTTTATTAATTGACCTCCGTGAGCCGATTCCTTACAAGCCCGTTCATTATTTGTAAACTTGGGGTGTTTCCCTGTCGGTTGCAAATATCTGGCCTGACAAGAAATTTAAAACCCATCACCATGAAAAATTCCCTCGGATTCTCACGCCCTGCCCATCAAGCGTCACGAGCTCTGCTTTTTGCAGTAGTTGCGCAATTTCTCCTACCATCAGCCCGTGCCCAGGACAACACACCCTTGCTGCGGTTCTCGACCGGCCTGGTCGGCCAACAAGTCCGCTTGAGCTGGGCGGCAGAGCCGGGAGCCCGCTACCGGATCGAGGAATCCAGCGATCTTTCCC
>JBBRIB010000222.1:0-5741 GCA_038221745.1 Verrucomicrobiales bacterium | reverse complement strand
GGAAACCAATGGTGCTTGTGTGCCGCCCGCTGGCAGGAAGCCTTTGAATTGGATTGCGCGCCGGATGTGGTGCTGGAAGCGACCCACGAGTCCGCACTGGAGTTCATCGATCTCGCCAGTCTCAAGCAGCACGCGAGCAGTAATTCCTGATTCCGGTCAACCATCACTCCTGCGGCACGCGGCGCAGCTTGTTCAAATCGTGACCAGACTCGGCGAGGAAATCTTCCAGATTCTTCATCGTGGCGGGCGGTAAGGTTTTCGTTCTTGCCATGATCCAAGCGTAGCCGCGATTTGGCACTCCGATCACCGTGGTTTGATAATCATCGTCCAAATAGGTGATTAAAAACGCCGCCTTGAAGGGCCAGATGAACTGCATCCGCCACTCGGCATTGGTCTCCCGATCATGGATGAATCCCTTTGGATGATAAGTCTTGAGCGGGCCATCTTTGGCACCTTGATTGAAGAAGAAAGTGGTGTTGATGGTCCCATCTGCTGCCAATTGATAACGTTCCACTGCATTATATGCCTTCTTTTCAATGAATGTTGGAATGTGGGCGATCACATACCAATCACCCATGAAGCGTTTGAGATCTACCTTTTGATTCATCGCCCGCAAAGGCTCGGATTGAGGGCTTGTTTTCATCGAAGTTTGGCAACTGGTGAGAAATCCGCAAGCGGCGGCGATGGAGGACAGCAGCAAGATGAGGCGGCGTTTCATTGGAGATTTCGATACTTTCACACGACTATCGCTTTATTCAACTGGGGAAAACACCTACCCACAAGATCTCTTAAAGTAGAGCCGCCGTTCTCAATAACTCTTGCACCCGCTTCTCGGAGACCTTCCTCGTCAGGGGAATATCCGGAGCGAAGAGCGAGATTCGATATTCTTGCAAAATCCAGCCAAGTTGCCAAAGGTTGCAGTCGTCAGGATCCTTCGTCCAAGCCCGAAACCATGGCAACCATGCTTTCCGCAGTCGCTCCATTTTCTCCAAATCCTTTACCAGCGGCAGCGAGGAAACTCGTGCCAGCCGCGAGCGGATGGCCTTCAATCGTCGTGGGTAGTCTCGTAAAACAGCGAAGCCCGCATGCCATGCGAAGCGCTGACGGAACAACCAGTTGAGTTCTTCCTCCAGATCCTCCGCCACGCCTCCGAGATTGCGGTCCTTGCGATTCCTTTCAATCCACGCACGGATCTCGGGAAGCAGATCCAATGATTCATCCAGGCTTTTTCCCACCGCATTTGCCGCATCGAACCAACGTCCCCTCGCCTCTTGCGCAAGCACACGGAATGCATCGGGAGATCTCGGAAACACTTTTCCAGCAGCACCTTCCGCCGCCAGCAGAATCAAATCATTCATCGCAGTGCCACCCACACCCAGCCGGGGCAGCTCGACCTTCGCCATCATGCCTAACGGAAATTTCTTCAGCAAGTGATTCACCTGGTCGGCATGGGTAAGGCAAAGCAGTCGTGCGCCACCCGCCCGGTGGGATTCATTCGCTTCGGCGAGACAAGTGAAGGCTCTCACACCCACGGTTTTCCCTTCATCCACCAAGGCTGGGAATGCCGCGCCGCCGGGAGTTTCCACCCGCTCAGGCAGGCTCTCACCATCCCAGGTGCTGATGCCTTTTCGCTCAATGTCGCTATTGGCGATGGCCTCGAAGCGGACCCGCATCCGGTCGGCGAGTTCGATTTTCAGAACCGCCACTTCCGTGCCCATCGCAAGTTCCTGTCCATCGTCATCGCAGACCCAGATCTTGGTCACAAGTTCCGGCGGCAGCTTGCTTACATCATAGGCATCCAGCGGCACATGGGCTCCGGTGCGCTCTTTGGCATATTCTGATAGAGCTTGGAAAATCGACATATCCTTGGGCGCATACATCCAGCACTCCGCAAATCCCTCCGCCACAGGGCCGATGGGCTGACAAATGCGGCGGTAATCTTTGGGAAGCGAGCGCAACAGGATCTCCGCCCGCTCACGCAAATTCCCATCCACTCCCCAGCCGGGCAGCCAATCGGGCAATTTCGGCAGTTGATCCACATGCAGGCCCAGCGTCACTCCATCGTCGCGCTCACCTGCTAGCGCATGATAGTAGAGTGTGTATTCATCGCCGGAGTAGCGCAAGGTATCAGGAAATCCATCCAAGCCGAGATCTTCAAGACTTTCATCCACCACATCTGCCACGGCTAACAGAAGTGTCTCCTCATACTTTTCCAACCATTTGTGGAAAGCAGAAGCGGTATTGATTTCATGTGGAATGCGCTCCTCGAAGAAGCGCACCACCGCTTCATCGCTCCAAAGTCCACCGGGCCTGCGGAGCTTTTGTTCGATGCCTTCGATCTCGCTGCGCATCTCATCGATATGATCGAGAAAATGGCATGCCTTGCGCAAGCCGCCGCCCACCACCCCTTCTCTCAAGAAAATATTTCGTGCGCCCTTGGGGTCCACTCGGCCGTAGTGGATCCGCCGCCCCGCCACGATGGGTAAGCCGCCGCAAATGACGGTTTCCTTGCCATAGACGGCCCCTTGATTTTCATCCCAGTGCGCCTCGCCATATTTGCTTTTGCAGAGATGCGGAGCCACCAACTCCACCCACTCCGGCTCGATCTTGGCCACCCGCCGCGCCCACAGCCGGGTGGTCTCCACCAGCTCCATCGCCATCACCCATTCGTAGCGCTTAGGCAGACCAAACAGGCCGGAACCCGGGAAAATCGCGAAGAATCCCCCGTTGGCCGCGCGGTAGGATTTCGATTCCCGATCCCACAGTCCAAACTGCCGCGGCACACCTGAGAGAAGCGCCTTGTGGATCGTGGCATAGCCGCCGAGCGAGGAAATCCCCTCGCTGATGCCGCCGATTTTCAATTTCCATTCCCGCTCCAACAAATCCGCGAGCTCATCCCGCACGTTCGCCCATTCCATCACCCGGCGGGCGTTGAGAAAAGCGGTTCCACAATATTTCCGCAGGGCGTTTTGCTTCCAACGCCCGCGCTCATCGCGGAAGCGCCCGAGATCATTCCACATCCGTAAGATACTGATAAAATCACTGTCCCCATCTTTCCAACGGGCATGCGCGGCATCGGCCTCACGGGTTTTTTCCGCCGGGCGTTCCCGTGGATCATTCGATTCCAAAGCGGCGACGATGGGCAGCACTTCGGCCAAGCAACGCTCTTTGCGCGCCTCGATAAGCATGCGCCCGAGCCGTGGATCCACCGGCAGCCGCGCGATCTCACGACCCGATTCCGTCAGCCGTTTTTCTTTATCCAACGCCCCCACCTCCCGCAAGGTGCGATAACCCTCGGAGACGGCTTTTGGCGAAGGTGGATCAAGAAACGGAAACTCATCAATTTCCGGAAGACCCAGTGCCTTCATCCGCAAAATCACCCCGGCCAGCGAGCTGCGGCGGATCTCCGGATCGGTAAACTCCGGCCTCTCCGTGAGTTCATCCTCTTCGAAAAGCCTCACGCACACGCCATCCCTCACCCGCCCGCAGCGGCCTTTGCGCTGGCGGGCGCTGGCTTGGCTCACCGGCTCGATCTGGAGGCGTTGCACTCCTTTTCCCGGACTCCACCGGCTCACCCGCGCCACCCCGGAATCCACCACACAGGCGATTCTTGGAATGGTCAGCGAGGTTTCCGCCACGTTTGTCGCGAGGATCAGGCGGCGCTTGTTTCCCGGATTAAATACCCGTTGTTGGTCGCCCAAGCCCAGCCTCGCAAACAGCGGCAGAACTTCGGTGCCCCGATATTGCCGACCGTCCAACACATCCGCACATTCACGAATTTCCCGCTCCCCTGGCAGGAAAATCAGCACATCGCCATTCGGCTCCATCTCGCCCAAGTAGTCCACCGCGCGGGCCACATGTTGTGAGAGATCCTCGTCATCGAAGGGCGGCAGGAAAAACTCAGCCACGGGAAACATCCGGCCCGGTGCCTGGATCACCGGTGCTGCCAGCCCATTTAAAGTGAAAAACTCGGAAAACGCACCCGCATCCAAAGTGGCGGAGGAGATGATCAGTTTCAAATCCTTGCGCCTCTCCAACAACATCTTCACGTAACCTAACAGGAAATCGATATTCAAGGAGCGTTCGTGCGCTTCATCAAGGATCAGTGCCTCGTATTGGTGCAAATCCATATCGCCCTGAGTTTCAGCTAACAGAATTCCATCCGTCATGAACTTGATTCGCGTTTCGCGGGTGGTCTTATCCTCGAAACGGACTTGATAGCCCACATAGTTTCCCAGTGGCACCCGCAGTTCCTCCGCCACCCGTTTGGCCACGCTCGCCGCAGCGATTCGCCGTGGCTGGGTGCAGCCGATGCGTCCGCCGTCCATGCCCAAGGCCTCGCAGACCATTTTCGGCAACTGGGTCGTCTTGCCAGACCCCGTTTCACTTACCACCACCACCACCGGATGCGAGCGGATCGCGGCGAGGATTTGCTCGCGCTGCTCCACCACCGGCAGCTCGGGCGGGTAGTTCCAGTTTCCAGAAAATTCAATCATGCGTCTATCAATATCACTGCGGTGCCTCCGCTGTGCGCACCTTGGATGCCATGCCGGATTTGTTCCAGCGGGGATTTTGTTTCACCGCTTTTTACGAGATCTTTAGGCAAACTGGAAATTTCGTGATCTCAAAAATAGCGCCTAAATGACTGATTCACAAAGGTCTGGAAAGCAATGGAGAGATTTTGGTTTGCCCCCAAGCGCGGATCGATTATCACTCCTCAACTTCCACCCCCGGATATGATGATTGATTCCTCTCCTTCAGAACACCGCGAACCTTCGCGCTTGCCGCTTTGTTCTAACAGGCGAGTAGCTTGCGATTTTGGCAAACTCACCCTCTGCGCTACCATGCTTCTTGGAGGCCTCGCTCATGCGCAAAACCTCGTGATAAACGGGGGCTTTGAACAGCCTCCAACGGGCGTTGAGGAGTTTCTCACCATCAATCCCGGCGATCTAACCTTGCCCGGTTGGGAAATCATTTTTGGCGGAGTGGATGTGGTGCATCAAAATTTCCTTGGTAGCCCCGCCTTCGAAGGCACGCAGTATCTCGACCTCGACGGCAGCCCTGGCCCCGGTGGCGTCACCCAAGAAATGGCGACCACTCCCGGAGTGTCCTATGAGTTTTCTTTTGCTTACGCGAACAATCCCTCAAGTTCCTTCTCGGTAAACTTTGCCCAAGCGAGGATCTATGATTCTGCGGGCGATCTTTTTGCGCCTGTTGTGTTTTCCCACAGCACGTCGGTCTCGGGAAATCTGGATTGGAGCCTTTACACCACCACTTTCATCGCTTCCGAGGCGCTCACTCGCTTGGAGTTTCTTTCCTTCAGCCCCAGCCCCAGCAGTGGCGGCATACTGCTGGACAAAATTTCCGTAGTGGCCGTTCCAGAGCCTTCCGGTTTCGCAATATTCGCAATATCAGCCGTGGGCTGGGGCCTGTGCCTGCGCCGTCGGGCCAAGCCCAATTGAGCGGCACCGCGCAATCCACGGCGAAATCCTGCGATGGACGGGCGTGCTTTTAGCCGCTTGCATCGCAGCACCTCGCCACAATGGACACGCTCAAACATCTTCTGAAAAACAACCCGGCCTCACCAGCGGCCTCATCACCCCGCTCGCCCCCTCCATGCACGGTCCTCCCGAGTAACCCCTTCTGAAAATCCTCGATTACCAATCATGGATGCGGCCGCATCAACGATTTGTTTAAGATACCTGAAGTTTTTTGGACCCATCTGTCGATTCGCCCCGGCC
>JBBRIB010000221.1:0-5747 GCA_038221745.1 Verrucomicrobiales bacterium | reverse complement strand
TCTGCCGGGTCGGAAACCATTCCGGCCCTAACCGGATTGAGGTCGATGTAGGCCGCTATGGTCCGTGCGGCTTCTCCACTTTCGACGATCACGCTCTTATAACGCTCTTCCCACAAGGTCCCGCTGCGTTGGTGGGTGCGGTTGAACCAACGAGTGAAGCGTTGGAGCACGGTTTTCATGAACTCGCTGAGATTATACATCCGATAGGTGAATCGCGCATGAATTTCCTCCATCCAATCCGCTCTTTCCTGATTCCGTGCGTCTGCCAGTTCCTTCGCCACGCCTGCGACAAACGCCTCGTTACTGATCGCGGATAGTCGTTTGAGGAGCTCCTCATCGGAGATTCCGGCCGCAGGCATGGGTGGCACTTCCAGCATGAGGTGAAAATGATTCGACATCACGCAGTAAGAAAGCACCCGGCAACCACTGAAATTTTCATACGTCCGCATGAACATCCGAAAATGCTCGCGCTCCGCATCGCCAAACACAAACCGCCGGTCCACGACCCGCGAAATGCAGTGGAAAATCGCAGGTTTTGTAGCCGATTCTGATCCCCTTGGAATCCAACGCTTTCTACTCATGCCCAGACTCTAGCGCCTGAAACCCTTATGGCCAGCAGTTTCTCTACTTTTTGTCTGGGATCTTTTACTGTTAATTTCTGGCTCGCGGCCCTCGTCCTCCTGGTCGCCGCCATTTTAGGAGACACCGTAAATTACTGGATTGGCCGCCGCTGCGGAGGATGGGCTGTCCGAACCTTTCCGCGAATCATCAAGCAAAGCCATCTCGACAAGACATCTGAGTTCTTCCTCCGCTATGGCGGAAAAACCATCATCATCGCCCGCTTCGTTCCCATCATCCGGACATTCGCACCATTTGTCGCCGGTTCAGGCTCCATGGATTACAAACGCTTCATGTATTACAATGTCATCGGAGCCTTGCTTTGGGTCGGACTACTCCTACCCGCAGGATGGTTCTTCGGCAATATCCCCATCGTGAAGAAAAACTTCGAAATCGTCGTGCTTGGCATTATCGCCTTGTCGATACTACCGATGGTTTTTGAAATCGCCAAAGCAAAGCTCTCCGCGCGAAAGACAACCGAAAAGTAACAGTTCATCTGATTTCTCTCACGATCTATCAGGAAGGATCCAGAGCCTGGCTCGCCGAACCTGCGAACAGCGCTCGGAACAGGTCGATTACGTTGCCTTCCAGGAGCTTCGTGGTCTCGGCGAGGCTGCTGAAGATCATTATGTTTTCCGATCCCGTCCGGCTGCGCGATCCAAGGCATACTTTTCGGAATATCACCAGCGGACCCAATGCTCGTTCCGCATGATTGTTCGTCGGTGGACCACCAAACCGGGACTGACCCGAATGGCGCTGACTTAAGCAAGGCTAACTTCACCAGCGACTTATGACACAGTGATTGCCCAATCGGAATCGATCCAATCAGAACTCCACGGGATAGGGAATTTTTTCGATGCCGGAATCAAACGCGCAGGGCGATTTGGGCCTCGTTTTTGCCATATTCTATCCCAAAAGCCCGTTAAGTTAGCGCCATTCGGGACTGATCCTCTCAACTGACCCTCTCGATAATTCAAAAAATGCAAATATCAAAGGACTGACCCCAAAACGCTGGTAATATTCCGAAAAGAGATTTTAGGTTAGGGTTTCGCGAGCCTGAAAAAGCGGCGACCAGTGGGATTCGGGATCGAAATTTGCTTCTGCCCGCCGCTGGTGGTGATCGGTTGCGTGGATGGCACCCAGCTTCCGTGGCTCAAGTCCGGGCTCTCTTCGAGAATCCAACCCGTGGCCGACTCGGGCCAGGCAAAGCCGAATACGCTTGGAGCATGCGGTGTAAGGTCGATCAAGGGTAGGGCGATGAAATTTGCGACGAAGTCGAAATCCGCCGTGGCATCGAAGGTGATGGGATTCGAGCTGCCAGCGGGAGCGCCGCCGAGTGTCCAGCTGCTGAACGTGTAGCCCGGAGCAGCACTGGCCGTGAGCGTGACGCTCGCGCCATTTCCCACGACTCCGCCACCAGTCACACTGCCACCCGCGACGGGTGCCGCGCTGGCGGTGATGATGCGGTCGGTGGCGTCATAGACGGCGGCGAGAGTCATGTGATTGGTGAGCGGAAAAGTATAGCTCGGGCTGGTGCTCATCACCGTGTTGCCTTGTTTCCAACTGGAGAACGCATAACCGACTGCAGGTGTGGCGTTGACGGTCACGTTCGATCCGTGCGCATAGATGCCGTCGCCGGTATTCGTGCCGCCGGCGACTGGTGACGAGCCCAGCGAGAGCACGGGCTCATCCGGTTCAAAGTAGGCCGTGATGGTGGTGGCGTAGCAGACCATGTGCGGCAGCGTGGAGTCGTAACCCACGATTCGCGGTGCGCCGCTGACATCGCCAATTCCCATTCCCTGCTTCCAATACGCGAAGTGATAACCATAAGCCGGAGTGGCCTGGAACGTGATCATCGTGCCGCCGTAGTAGCTGCCGCTGGAGAGCCCTCCCCCGATGGAGATGCCCCCGCCGGAGACTGGAGAAACCACACCGTTGATGAAGCTCGTCGCGTAGGTGTAAGCGAAGTTAGCAACGAGGTTGCGATCGGCGCTGGCGGTCACCTGGTAAACGCCGTTCACATAGGGCAAGTCAACGGGCCATCCATCCTCCGTCCATCCGACGAAGGACGGGCCATCCGCAGCCGATACATCGAGTTCGCGAATTTCCCCCGCATTCACAGTGCCCGCGCCGCCGACGTTGCCATAGATTCCCGGATTGGCGACGGCATTGATCATGTAGGGGCCGGTGTTGGGGCCGGAGAAATTCGCGGTCAGCGTTTTGTGACCATCTGCGGCAAAGGTATAACTCGCGCTGCTGCTGACCACGACACCGGCTTCGGTCCAGTTCACGAAATCACGACCCGTGGCGGCTGCCGCACTGATCGTGACATTCGCACCCGCTGCAAACGTTCCACCACCTGTCACCGTGCCACCAGCCGCAGGACTTCTCGCCAGCGTGACCGTCACTACCGCCGTCGCTTGATCGAGCAAAGTGAAGGCCACGTCACCGCCTGTATTGACGAAACGGTAGTTGCCCGTCACGGCTGGCACTTGCGCTGTGTGCGTGCCGTTACCGCCCGTCCCGGTGCTCCACTGCCACTCCGGCCAACCCGCTTGCAAGCCGATAATCTGTAACCAGTAACCCTGACTGCCGGTAAGAATAAAGCCAGCAGGCAGGGTAAACTTGTAATCATACACGCCCGGTATCCCTGTCGGTGCCTCGCTCGCCGTACCGCCAGTATTCCAAACCTTGCCACCGGGAAGCGCGATCGTATTGATGCTGATCTGGAAATCGACCGGCGCATTCGTCCGCACCCCGCTCCACTGAATCTCGCGGAGCGTCATCGTGGTCGCGGTGCTGAACGAATCCCACACAAACTCCTCCAAGTTGCTGCCACCCGGCGTGGTGGAGGAGGATACGTAGCCGCCTGATCCTGCAACGGCAGGCTGCTGATAGATTATGCTTGCATGGGTAGATAGACCCAGCAACATCGAGAGTGCAATTGTGGTGAAAATTTTCATGGGTGGGATGGGGATTGCGGTTGTCTTTCCGTGTTTGCGCACTGCAGTTCACAGTTGCAGTGCTGGCTCACCACCGGCACGCAGGGGTCGTAACCCAGCGTTGCTGCGTCCGAATTTCCACGCAGGGCCGGCATAAACCGCGCGCCACATTCATCGCTTTGTATGTTAGCGACTTGATGGATAAAAGTGTATATGGGAAGTATCATCGTGCCTATCGAATCACACCATCAGCCGACCTGGAACCTAGGATTAGTAACGATTTGGCTGGAATTCGTTGACAGGATTAGAATTTAATAGGGTCCAAGGTGGCGCTCCAGTCGGGCCAGCCCTTAACCCATCTTTAACAACTGATAAGCTATGAACAGGGTCAGGTCAGTCCTTGGATTTTAAGATTCTGTTCCCTTTTCAAATGGAATTGTTTGATTTTCCGCATGGAGAGACAACCGAGGTTTCAGTATCCTGGAGCCGTTTACCATGTGATGGCGCGTGGTGACGGGTGTCGTAGTATCGGCTTTCCCGCGTTGGGGCGTAAACAAATCCGTAGTGGTCATTCTTCTCATCGACGGTTTCCAGCAGGACGCCCTTGGTGGTGGCAGTCTCTTTGTATTCCAACAGAACCCTCGAAGTGCCATTGATTCCCCATTGGTTGAATCCGGTTCCGAAGATTCCGCCTTTGGGGAAAAATTCAGTGAGCCCCGTCATCGCGTGGAACCAATTGAAGGCGGTGTGATTTTCCCGGGTCAGGCGGTCGTCGGCGCGGTATTTCATGGTCCCTCCTTCGAGCAGGCGCAGGCGCCTCACGGCCAGATCAAATCCCTCCTTACTGATCTCGTAAGGCCCCCACATGCAGACCGCGTTTTTCACATTCACGCCCAGCTTGATGCTCTCCTCCAAGGTGAAGCTTCGCCCCACGGATGCCGGACAGCCGTTCCAACTTGGGAAAATACGACTGCCGAAATTTTTAAAAACGCAGAGATTCGGATCGCTCGCAAAATTGGCCGGTAGCCAACTGATGGTGAACGCTTGGAACTCCCGGTCCTTGTAGGTCCGCTTCTTCACTCCTGCGGTCAACCTGGTTTGTTTGTTATCGGGAAGCACCGGGATCATTGTCATGAACGAATGCATGTAGCCCGGATCGTTACCCTTGTTCTGATAGGCGAAAGGCATGATGAAATAGCGGTCCCGCATATTCTTACCTTCGCCGAGGCGGGTCAAAATCCTGGCCTTGATGCGGTTGGTGATCTGCTGGTAGAGCGGCACCTCATAGTTCGTGAAATCGGCCTTCGGTTTATCAAACCAACCAGCTTGGGCGACGAACGACGTGGCGAGGGAGATGGAGCCTGTTAGGATAACCCGGGCAAAGGGCGGGACGCTTCGGACGGCTTGCGAGCTCGCGGATTTTGCAATTTCCGTAGTTGGATGAGGCTGTATCATATAGTGGTCCCTATCAATCAGTGGTTGGATTGAAAAAGCACCTGATGCTCTATTGAGTCGGACGGCATGATCTATTCCACAAAGCGTGTGTGCAATTGAATTTTACCATCACCAAGGGGACGAATTGCCATGGGCGTTTCAATCCGGTTTGAGCATTAGTGCGGTGAGGAAGTCGCGGGCATGCCGGGCCCGTTCCAGCATGCCGGAAACCGATTCATTCTCGCGCGAGGAAAGTTCTAATATCAGTGTTCCCGAGAAATTGCAGCGTTTCAGTTCGCGGATGAACCATGGCCAGTCGATGTGACCCTCTCCTGGTGCCAGATGTTCATCGCGATCCCCCCGGTTATCGTTCACATGCACCAAGTGAAGGTGCCCAGATAGTTTGTGAATCACCGTGCCGAGCTCACGGGCAAGAAAAGCATGGCCTGTATCCAGACAAGCTCCCACATCGCAAGTCCGGATGCTGCCCAGCAGATAGAGCATGTCATTGATGTGCCCGAATAACAGGTGAGGCAGCATATTTTCCAACAACAGGTGAACGCCCAATTTGCAACAGCGCTCCGCCACGGTATTAAGTGTCTCTGCGGCGTTCCGCATGCGATCCAAAAATTCCGCTTCCGGAGGGCGCCCGGAGCGCTCGGGCCCCGGGTGGAGAACCATGTTTTTCACGCCCATCACTGCCGCCGCCTCGCAGGCGACCACCAATTCATGCACCGCCGCCGCACGGGCATC
>JBBRIB010000220.1:0-5763 GCA_038221745.1 Verrucomicrobiales bacterium | reverse complement strand
TCAATATCTCTTCGCAGACGGACATATTGAATCACTTCGTCCCATACAAACCATCGGCTCTGGCTCGATGAAACAACCTAAAGGGATGTGGACCGTCGCTGAAGGTGACTGATTCTCGGATGGCTTCGTGCAGTTCATTATGCCTACCTTCAATTGTAACCGTCTATGGATCGTCGCTTTCTCGATGACCACAATCCTGGATGCAAATCCCGTGTATTATGTTTCTCCTCAAGGTAATGACTGTCATCTTGGTAGCCGTGAGAATCCTTGGAAAACCTTGTCCTTCGCTGCTGAGAAAGCCCATGCGGGCAGCACCGTGCTGTTGATGGATGGGACTTTTAGCGAAACCCTGCGCATCCGCCACTCGGGCACTCCGGACAAGCCGGTCATCTTCGCCGCCGCGCCGGGAGCACGTCCGGTGATCAGCGCCCGTGATCCACTCGCTCCACCCGCAATCAAGGATGGCCGATGGGAGACGCCTATGACATGGACCCTCGGCGTCGGGCGAGATCAGGTATTCCTCAATGACATCCCGCTGACCGAGGCCCGGCATCCGAATGTGGTCGACTCCAACCTAATGACCCCTGAGTGGACGTTCGCCCGCTTCGCCGCACCAAATGTCGTTTCCTCGGATGTCTTCGACCAAGCCACCAAGGACCACTGGCGAGGCGCGTGGTTTCATGGGCATGGGTCAAAAGCATGGGCCGCTCAGTGCGCCCGTGTTTCCTCTTCGTCGGGAAATACAATCCATCTCGACGAGGAAAGCATGTCCTCGCCTTGGTTCGCCGCGCACAAAGGAAACGGAGATCCTCGTGCGGAAAAGCATCACGCGGCAGCTGCTTATCTTTTCGGGCTGCCCATGATGCTCGACGCACCCGCCGAGTGGATCCTGGTAGACGGAACACTCCGCATCATTCCTCCAACAGGAGCGGTCCTTGAAAATGGCGCTCTAGAGGCCAAGCGCCGCGAGTTCACCGTGGATCTATCATCTAAGGACCACGTCGTCATCTGCGGCCTCGCACTGGAAGGTGGCGCCGTGCGGATGCTCGGAAACTCCAACCGACTTGAACATTGCTCTCTCCGCCACGCCAGCCATTTCCTTAACTTCTCCAGCGGCTACTCCCAAAACGGCGGTCGCCCGGAAGGCAGTGCCATCGACCTCGGTGGGGCGGATAGCTCCGTCAGCCACTGCACCGTATCCATGACCGCTGGCTGCGGCATCCTTATCCGTGGGCAACGCAATGAAGTCACCCGCTGCCTCGTCGAAGACATCGGCTACGCCGGCACCTACGGCGGTGGCATCACCATCGCCGGAGAGGATGCCAGCGTCACCTTTAATACCGTGCGCCGCACCGGGCGAGATTGCATCCATTTTTCTAACACGACTTTTGGCGGGCAGGGCGGCGCGGAGGTCCTTTACAACGATGCTTCGTTCCCTGGCCAAGTCTGCAAAGACGTTGGCATTCTCTATGTCTTCGGCAGAAATGGAATTTCCGCTTCGGGCAGGCCCACCCGCATTGCATGGAACTGGTTTCACGACCATCCAGCGCCGCGCCCTTCGCCTGGCATCTATCTGGATAACTACTGCCGGAATTTTATCGTCCATCACAATGTGATTTGGGACGTGCCCAACGACGCCGGCATCCGCATCAACGGACCCTCAGAAGGCTGCCGCATTTTCCACAATACGCTAATTAGGACGCATGATGTCGGAAGCTTCACTTTCCGCCGGTTTGAACCCGACAACCCCGAGCCCTCATTCTGGAAAAGCCGCGAGCACTATTCGTTTGAGTCCGCCAACAACCTGGCTCTAACTATTGAACCCGAGTCCACTCTCACAGACCCTGCAAACAATGACTTCACCCTAAGGCCCGATTCTCCCGCCATCGATGCAGGTGCTTCCATGCCTTCGTTGGAAATTACCGTCTCCGCCAAAAGTCCGGACCTTGGAGCCTATGAATCCGGCCTGCCGCCTTGGAAGCCCGGCCACCTCGGGCATCGTTCCGGTGAGCCCACCATCATAAACACCCAGAAGCGCCCAAAGCCGGACTGACCGCCTGGCACTTGTCTCCCACCATGAAACATAACCTCATTACGAGCCTCATCACCCTCTTGCTAACCTACGCATGTTTGCAGGCCAGCGAGATCCACGAACCCACGAATGCCACCGAGGCGGAAGCAGCCGCCCGGAAACACGCGGAGCAGTCAGCCATCGATGCCAAATATGTCGCATGGAAAACTTCACTCCCACCCGAGCGGCAGCAGTGGGAGAACCACCTCGAAAAGCAACTCGGCGATCTCTATTTTGGCTGGCATAAGCAGGCGCGGGTCAAAAGTCCTCACCAAGCCAGCGCTTGGGATTTCGTCGAGGATCATCCCAAACTTCCCCGCATCCTAATCATCGGCGATTCGATTTCCCGCGCTTACACCGTCCCGGTCCGTAACGCCCTCGCCGGTAAAGCCAATGTTCACCGCGCCCCCGCCAACTGCGGCCCCACTGCGAATGGCTTGAAATGCCTCGACATCTGGCTCGGCGATGGCAAGTGGGATCTCATCCACTTCAACTTCGGCATCCATGATCGCAAGACCGCAATCACTGACTATGAGAAACGGCTTGAGGAAATCGTAGTCCGGCTCAAGGCAACCGGTGCGAAACTCGTTTGGGCCACCACCACACCCGTTCACGAAGATTCGGCAAAAGGATACATCCCGGCGAGCATTGACGAGCGTAATGCCACTGCGGCTGAGATTATGAAAAAGCATGGCGTCGCCATTGACGACCTCCACGCTTTCATTCTGCCACATGTGGCTACCGACCGTATTCCCAACGATGTCCATTTCGTCCCCGCCGGAAACGAGCGTCTCGGAGTAGAAGTTGCTAGGATCATTGCAAAAAACCTGAATTTACAATGATTTTCCGCCTCATCTTTCTCACCTCCATCCTCACCTGTTTCGCCCATGGTGAATTCCTCTCGATACCACCGGGGTCGGGAAATTTAATCTATCAGAACGACTGGATTGACTTCGACAAGGACGGTCGTAAAGCGCCCTTCGAAGATCCCGGTGCACCGCTCGAACACCGCGTTGATGATCTGCTAGGACGCATGACGGTGGATGAGAAAACTTGCCAGCTGGCCACCCTCTATGGTTACCGCCGCGTCCTCGCAGATCCGCTGCCCACTCCGGAGTGGAAGACCCGCGTCTGGAAGGACGGCATCGCCAATATCGACGAAATGCACAACGGCGTCGGCAAATCCGGCGCACCCGACAATCCGCACATCGCCAACCCCGCCGCCACTGTGACGGCGCTCAATGAAATCCAGCGCTGGTTCATCGAGGAAACCCGCCTCGGCATCCCCGTCGAGTTTACCAACGAGGGCATCCGTGGAGCCTGCTACCGCAAGAGTACCAATTTCCCAGCTAACCTCTCGCTTGGGGCCACCTGGAACCTCGACCTCATCGAAAACATCGGCACAGTCGTCGCCCGCGAGTCCAAGGCCCTCGGCTATCGCAATGTCTATGGCACTATCATGGATCTCGCGCGCGACCCGCGCTGGGGCCGCGTCGTCGAGTGCTATGGCGAGGATCCTTTCCATGTTGCCGAGATCGGCATCCGCACTTCACGCGCCATCGCTGCCTCCGGGCTCATCTCCTCTGCCAAGCACTTCGCAGTTTATAGCGAGCCAAAAGGCGGCCGCGATGGTAACGCCCGCACTGATCCCCACGTCGCACCTCGTGAAATGGAAGTCCTCCACCTGTGGCCATGGGAGCGCCTTGTCAAAGAAGGCCAGCTAATGGGCGTGATGAGTTCTTACAACGACTACGACGGCGTTCCCATCTCCGGCAGTCGCGAGTTTCTCATAGACCGACTGCGAAACCAGTGGGGCTTCCGCGGCTACGTCGTCTCGGATAGTGAGGCCGTCGAGTTCCTCTCTACCAAGCACCTCGTCGCTAAAAACCCGGACGGAGCCGCAGCCATGTTCATCCGCGAGGGCGGTAACGTCCGCACCCATTTCACCCCGCCTGAGGATTTTATTTTGCCGCTGCGTCGCGAGATCGCCGCTGGCCGGCTCACCATGGAAATCATCAACGCTCGCGTGCGCGACGTGCTCCGCATTAAATTCCTCCAAGGCTATTTCGACAGACCCTTCGTCGATCCCGAAAAAGCCGCCTCCCAGATCCGCACCGAGCCCGCACAGGCGCTCGCTCTTACCGCTGCTCGTGAATCGCTGGTCTTGCTCAAAAATGAAAATCAAATTCTGCCGCTTGCTAAATCCCTCAAGCGCGTCCTCGTCTGTGGCCCCACCGCCGAGATGGAAGAAACCTCCCATGATCGCTACGGATCGAACGGCGGGGAAATTGTTAACCCGCTCGAAGGCATTCGTAACTTTCTAACGAAATTGGGCGTCGAAGTCATCCACCAAAAAGGCTGCGAGGTCACCGACACCCGTTGGCCGGAGTCCGAGCTTTTTCCGGAGCCACCCGCCGGGGGCGAACTCGAAATGATCGAAAATGCCGTTGCCGCCGCGCAATCAGCCGATGTGGTCATTATCTGCCTCGGTGACTCGAATGCGACGATCGGCGAGTCCAAGAGTCGCACCAGCCTAGATCCACCCGGCCACCAGAACGCGCTTGTTAGGGCGCTTCTCAAGACCGGTAAGCCCGTCGTTGCCGTGCTGCTCATCGGTAAGCCCATGGCCTTTAACTACGTCCAGCGCCACGTCTCCGCCGTGCTGCATGCTGGCATTCCTGGCGAATTCGGTGGTACGGCCATCGCGGAAGCTCTCTTCGGTGATTTCAACCCCGGCGGCAAACTCCCCGTCACCTTCCCGAAAACAGCAGGCCAGATACCGCTCAATTTTCCCTACAAGCCCGCCAGCCACGCCACCCAGAGCAAAGCACCCGACCCTAATGGATTCGGCAATAGTATGGCTGAGGGCGCGCTCTATTCATTCGGCTTCGGCCTTAGCTATACATCCTTCAGCTATCGAAATTGTGTGATCTCGGCACCGACCATCCCCGCCGATGGCGAGCTCGACATTTCCTTCACCCTGACTAACAGCGGAAAAGTCGCTGGAGACGAAGTGCCCCAACTCTACTTCCAGCAGGAAACCGGGAGTGTCACCACCTACGAACTCAACCTCGCCGGCTTCCAACGCATCCACCTGAAACCCGGCGAATCTCGCGAAGTCACCTTCAAGCTCCCCGCCAAGCGCCTCGAAATCATCGACCGTTCCGGTCGCCGGTGCATCGAACCTGGATTCTTCAAGCTCATCATCGGCAGTTCGTCGGAAGACCACCGCCTGCAATCTCGCTTCGAGGTGAAGGACGCACCCAAACGCAACTAATAAAATCATGAAGCTTACCCGCAAGGACTTCCTCAAGGCCGCCGCCGCCGCCCTCGCCGCCGTGCCTTTACGCGCCGCCGCTAACTCATCCGCGCCCGCGCCCAAGGCAAACCACATTCCGTCCGACGATCCTCGCCGCTGGTGGTTCGACGCCCGCTTCGGCATGTTCATTCACTGGGGCCTTTATTCTATCAACGGCTGGCACGAGCAAGACCAGTGGCGGCGAAACATCCCGCGTGCCGAATATGGCAAACTTCGCCTGCAATGGAACCCGGTGAAATTCGACCCCGACGCTTGGATCGACCTCGCCCAGTCTGCTGGCATGAAATACATCTGCTTCACCACCAAGCATCACGACGGTTTCTGCCTGTGGGATACCAAGTTTACCGAGTTTAACACCATGAACTCGCCCTAC
>JBBRIB010000219.1:0-5810 GCA_038221745.1 Verrucomicrobiales bacterium | reverse complement strand
GGATGACCTGATCTACACGCTCAACTTCCACTGCGAGCTGATGCCGGCGGAGGATCACCTGCGGCTGAAGGGGGTGGTGATGCCCTTTTTAATGAACGTCATCGCCGCAATGCCGCTGGACTCTGCCAATACGATTCTGGCTCTCCATGATGCGGGCAAGCTCGATATGATCCCGGGCAAGGTAACGCTTTCAGAAATACCTGACGAAACGGGCAAAACCACCATTCTTGTGGAGCATGACGGTGAGTCGTCGAGCGCCCGTTACCGTATGTTCATCGATTGCAGCGGGCAGAAGGCGCTGGAACTGGAGGAGTATCCCTTCCCCTCCCTGGTGAACAACGGATTGGTTAGAAAAGCCCGCGTTTCCTTCATCGATCCTGCGAAGGCGGCAGCTCTCCCGGAGGAGAAGCAGAATCATCTCTTCCAAAATGATGGGGAACTTCTCCTGCACACGGGGGGTGTGGACATTGATGGAGCCTATCGAATCATCGGCCAGGACGGAAAAGCCGATCAACGGATCCACGATATCGCCTTTCCACACACATCAGGAGTGAGGCCCTATTCGTATGGTCTTCAGGCATGCAACGACACAAGCGAGATTGTCGTGCGAGCCTGGTTGCAGGAAATCCGGGCGGCAAAGTCGATCAGTGGGGATGTGATGACCACCACGGAGATTTACCGTAAAATCCAATAGTCCTTAAATTCCGCCCCGCCCTGATTGAACAAAAAATGATATAAGTCATGAAAGAAAACACCACAGACCGTTTCAACCTGAACCTCACAGACGACGAGTTCGTAGCACTTCATGCCGAGGCATCCGCGAATGGCCTCCATGTGAATGACTTCATCGTCGCCACCCTCCGCAAGCACACCCAGATCGCGATGGAGATCAAGGCCGGGCAGAGGGAGGCAGCGGCGATCTCGGAAGAAGCGGCGTCCATACCAAGTCCTTCGTGAAACGGCACGGAGATAGGTAATCCGCCACTTGTCAGGGTATGGGCAGAGCATTGAATGCGAGCGACGGAAAGTCAGAACTCACCACTTCCTCAAGCCATCCTGTGTCGCCCTTGAAACCGGCGCCCGGAATTAACTTCAGCGTCCTCAGCCATACCCGATCTTTGAGTTCCGGGGATGGGTGATTTGCGAGAATTTTAATAGCCAGCTCCATGTTTCCGGTGCGGACTGCATGCAACGCTTGGGAGAGTGGGGAGGGTGGCGGGTAAATAACGTAATCCACCACCCGCCGGACATCTGCGGGACTAGTCGGATTGGTCAGGAAGTCAACCACTCCAAGACTGATCGCACGCAAAGAGGCATTCGGATGTTGCGAGGCGGTATAGAGGATGACTGGAATGCGGTTCCCCATCGTGCGAAGTGTTTCGATCACGTTGATCCCGTCCATGCCGGGCATCATCAGTTCGAGTATCATGATGTCATAGTCGTTAACTTCCATCATCAACAGCGCTTCACCACCACTGGCAGCGGTCTCCACCATTGTAGTGGGATTGGAGAGCGCGTATGCAAATCCCATCCTCAGGGTCGCTTCGTTCTGCACGACCAACACGTTCCGAACTGCGGAATCACTGGCGTTTGAGTTTTCAAGCGATCGGGACATCGATGAAAAATTCGGTGAGGTTTTCGTTTCGTTCAAGCAACCCGATACGTCCTTCATGCGCTGTCATGATATCGCGGGAGATGAACAGGCCCAGGCCGAGCCGCTGTGTCTTCTGACCCGGAGCTCGGTAAAAACGCTCAAAGATCCGGGGTTGGCTCAATTCTGGAACTCCCGCACCCTGATCGATAACCGAAAGACGGATGTGGACCCCGTCCGGCTTCGAGAGTCTGAGGATGATTTTTCCGTCTTGCGGGCTGTGGTTGATCGCATTGGACACAAGGTTGCCTAGAACCTCGGCAAGACGGACGGGGTCCGCGAGAACCTTGGGCAGACTGCCATCATTTCCCTCGATCCGCAGTTCGATTCCCCGTTTGGCGGCGGTGCTTTCAAATTGGCTTCCGATACCTTCCACACTGGAATGAAGAGACATGGGAACCCGGTTCAAATGGGTGGCACCGCTTTCGGCGATGGAAAGGGCCAATACGCTGTTCACAGTGGTGAGCAAGCGCTCGCAATCGCCACTCGCCGAGGTGACCAGGGTCCTTTGAATTGGATCGAGGGTGCTGGTCCTTTCTTCAAGAAGCAGCAAAAGCGCCATCCGGATGCATGTCAACGGGGTTTTGATTTCATGGCTGACGGTGGCGATGTGGTTTGTTTTCATGTCATCCAGCCAACGGATCCGGCTGACATTGTGGAGCAGGACAGCCCAACCCGACAGCAAATCGACTTCGGACTCGAAGTGGAAGATGCGGGGAAGGAAAAAGACCTCCTCGTCGTTGATGCGGAAGACCATGGCATCCCGCGGATCCTGGGGAAGGTAGTTGCTTTGATCTTTCCTGCACTCGTCGAGGAGACGCTGGATTTTCAGGGGCAATTGACCAGCGATGCCAAGGTTCTCCGACAGACTCTCCGCAGCCGGGTTGACCTGAATAACTCCTCCATCCTCTCCCAGGACGAATACGGGTGAGGGGACGGCTTCGAGAATTGCACGGTTGATGTGATTGGAACGGACAAGGTTCTGGGTGCTTTGATCGTGCTGGGTTGCCACCTCAGATCCCTTTTCATCATTGGCCGCCGCATTGCCCACGAATTCATTCTCTTCACCGGGCAATGGCGGCTGCGCTGCCGAGAGATGCCTGGCGAAAAAGAGATAGACCAAAATGGAACTTGCCGTGCCGAGAAGGATCAAACCGATCATGGCAGGGATGGCTTGCGAATCAGATTTTAAAAGATGCTCGAAGCGGGAACCCGAATCCCGCATCACCAGGATTGCGGCCGCTCCCATGGTCCAAAGAAGAAGGACGGGCATCATGAGTCCGCAGATAAGCCAAAGACGAAGCATGGTTTATGGAGTGATCTGATTGATTCCCAAGCGTTTCCGCTTCCGGTAAAGTGTGGCTTTATCGATGCCGAGCACCTGGGCTGCGTCATGGAACGACGGCGCCCAGTGGAGCACCCGGGTCAGGTGCGCCAGCTCAATTTCGTCAAGACTGTGCTCGCCTCCTATCGTTGGGGTTCCGGGTTCGAAGATTTCCGCGCCGTTGGATTGGGATGACGGGGTGGGCAAATCTTCCGCCACGACTTTGGATCCGCGCGCCAAGATGGTTGCGCGTTCGATCGCATTTCGTAATTCTCGTAAATTCCCGGGCCAGGAATGCCGCAGCAAGGCGGCGCGTCCGCTTTCGCTGAACTCTTCGATCCGGCGCCCCACCTGTGTTGCGAAAAATTTCAGGTAAGTCTTTGCAAAATTTTCTAGGTCGGTCGGCCGTTGCCGGAGGGGAGGAATCGTCACACTGATGACGTTCAGTCGGTAATAAAGGTCCTCACGGAAATCACCCGCTTTGATAGATTCCTTGAGATCCCGGTTGGTGGCGGCGATGATGCGGACATTGGCCTCGCGGACCTTGTTTTCTCCCAATCGCTCATATTCCTTTTCTTGCAGGAACCGCAGTAGCTTGGGCTGGATTTCCATGGGTAGTTCGCCTATTTCGTCGAGAAACAAGGTGCCGCCGTCTGCTGCGTGAATCTTTCCCCAAGTGTCTTTGACCGCACCGGTGAATGAACCTTTCATGTGACCAAACAGTGCGCTTTCCAAAAGTTCTTTGGATAGACTCGGGCAGCTCACCGTCACGAAAGGCTTGTCACGCAAGTGGCTGCGATCATGGATTTCGCGGGCGATCACGCTTTTTCCGGTGCCGCTTTCGCCGAGGATGAGAATAGACGCCGCCGTGGGTGCGGCTCGGAAAAGCACATCAAACTCCGCTTGGGCCGTGGGATCTACAGGCGAAAAATCAATGGGTGGCGAAGATTGGACGGCCTCTTTCTTCAGGCTCTGCACCGTGGCTTTCAACTCGGTGACCTCCTTCTGGTTCCGATGCGCTTTTTGCGCCTTGATGAGGATCGCTCGCAGTTCGTCAGGAGTGAACGGCTTTTCAAGATAGTCGAATGCACCCAGTTGAGTCGCGCGCACCGCAGTGGGGATCGATCCGAACGCGGTGAAAATCACCACCAGTGCCTCCGGTCGAAGCGCGATGATCTTTTGCAGCACGTCCAGCCCGTCTTCATCGCCCAATCGGAGGTCCAGAAAGATGAGGGCGAAATTCTCCTCCTTGATCCGCTTCAGGGCCACGGCGCCATCTTCGGCGGTTTCCACGTAATGGCCTTCCACTTCCAATGCAACCGAGGTGGTCATGCGGATTGACCGTTCGTCATCGACAATTAGAACATCCATAGAGGGCTACTGATTAACATTATCCATACCACCCACAAGCCAATTGGCAAGTTATTCAAAACCAACTGCTTACGGGCTGAAAAACCAATCAAAAAATCCAAGCGGGGTGCGGTATGCTTCCCTGGCTGATTGTATCGTGCAATCTGCAATCACGTCACCTGGGTTTCGACGCAAAAAAAACCTGCCGCCCGGAGTTGGACGGCAGGTGGAAGCGTGGATTTAAAACTTTTTCCTCAGTTCTGCATCACTTTGAGGCGGGTGAATTTCTTCGGACCTCCGCTCATGAGGTAAGTGATGTCTGTTGGAGTGTTACTGGTGGGTGTCACGGACGTCCAAGTCACCAGAGTGGTGGATTCCTCGATGGTGTAGGTGATATCCGTGCCGAATGGGGCGCCGCGTTTGATGAAGCTCAGTGTGTTACCGGTGAAGGTGCCGCGCGTGTTATCGGCAAGCGCGTATTCCACGAGGTTCGTGATGCCATCGTTGTCCGAGTCGCCATTGGCTCCACCGATGACGTTGTTGGCGGTGGCCCATGAGGCGTAGTTTGAGGCTCCACCGATGGCGCTGGTCGCACCGCGGATGGCGATCATCTGAGTGCCGGGTAGATTGTTACCCAAGCCGCGTCCTTGAAACGGACCACTACCGTAGAAATAGCACCGGAACTCGACGGGCGTTAGAACGTTTTGCAGGGCGGCTACCGCAGCCACATTGAAAACACCCAGCACACCATCCAAACTCGTGGCAGCCTGAGTGCCCACGCTGGTGGAGGTGATGAAACCGTCCGTGCTGAACAGCAGCTCGCCGATCGCCAATTGATCGAGGGAATGCACATATAAACTGAATTCGCTGTAAGAAACCTTCTGTCCCGCATTGGGAGTGACAGTGAATGCCACAAAGGTTTGATCTGTGATCGCGGCGGCTAGGTTACTCGGAGCCGGACTAGACTGCGTATCAAAACGGTTGATGCCGAAATTGAAGTCGCTAGGAGCGAAGTTCGCGCCGCGTGTGAGGAGGCTGCCGGATTGAATACCCGTCGCACTGGTGAAGGCGGGCAAGGCGAGCGCAACGGATGGGTTGTTGCCAACCCAGGTCGCCAGAAGCGTGGGATCGAAGCTGTAGGAGCGAGTCACCACCGGGCTGTCCAGGAAATCAACCTTGAAAGCGATGGCGTTGAGAGTCGTCTCGGTGCTGACGTTGATCGGTCCGGTGTAAAGGGTGCTGGCATTGGTCGGTTCGCTGCCGTCGGTGGTGTAATAGATCATAGCATCCGGGGGTGAGGCACTGAGCACGACATTTTGGGCCTGCGCATAGATGCCGCCGGTGGGAGGAGTGCCGCCGGGCGGGGTGAACACCGGTGCGGTGACGGCAAAGGTATAAATCCTCTCAACCACGGCGCTTGGAAGCAAACTGGGGACGTAGCTGATTGCCTTGATGGTGGTGGAACCGCTGGTCAAGCTGATCGGT
>JBBRIB010000218.1:0-5818 GCA_038221745.1 Verrucomicrobiales bacterium | reverse complement strand
TTTTTCATCCCATGCAAATCAAGTCTGCCGTTTTTCACATGAGCGCCCGTGATCTGGGGGCGTGCCCGGAGTGGAATCGCCCGGAATTCGCCTTCATCGGGCGCTCCAACGTGGGTAAATCCTCGATGATCAACATGCTGACCAACAAGGACGCGCTGGCCAAGGTCTCGGCCACGCCGGGCAAGACCCAAATGCTCAATTTCTTCGTGATCAATGAAACGTGGAGCCTGGTGGACTTGCCGGGATACGGCTACGCGAAGGTGGCGAAGAGCGAGAAAATCAATTTCAACGAGTCGGTGGGCGATTACATTGCGCAGCGGGAAAATTTACGGAAAGTGTTCGTCCTGATCGATTCGAGGCTGCCGCCCCAGCCCATCGATCTGAGCTTCATCGAGTGGCTGGCGGGCTGCGCGGTGCCTTACCAACTCGTTTTCACCAAGGCGGATAAACAATCGCCGGCGAAGACCCGGGCCAATGAGGCGGTGTTTCTTGCGAGCTTGATGGAATTGGTGCCATTCACCCAGGAGACGATCTTGAGTTCGTCGAAAGACCGGACCGGGCGGGTGGGCATTTTAAAGGCCATCGAGCGAGGGATGAAGGAGTAGATGGGGGCGAGTCAGATTTTTTCGCGCAATTTTACGTTTTGAGGATTGCCGGATACTACGGATTTACGTAATTTTTCCCGGAGAGTTGCGGAAATTTGTTTCCGGTCCTCCGCCGTTGGTATTTTTCATCCTTTTTGCCGTGCCTAACTCTCGTAAAATCCTCATCGCCTGTGGTGGCACAGGCGGCCATTTGTTCCCGGGCATCGCCGTAGCGGAAGCGCTGCGGGCTCGGGGCCACGAGGTGATGTTGCTCATTTCAGAAAAGAAGGTGGATGCGGAAGCCTCGGCGAAGTATCGGCACCTGAAATTTGAAACGATGCCAGCCGTGGCCAAGCCGCCGACGCTTTCGCCCCGGATGGTGCCATTTTTATGGAAGTTCTGGGGATCGATCAACCACTGCAAAAAAGTCATCCGGCGCTTCCAGGCGGATGCGGTGATCGGGATGGGTGGGTTCACCTCGCTGCCGCCCGTTTATGCGGGGCATAAACTCGGGTTGAAAACGTTCATCCACGATTCGAACGCCCGCCCTGGCCGTGCCAACGTGATGACGAGCCGGTTCTGCACGCGTATTTTCCTCGGTCTGGATGCGGCGAAAGCTTATTTTCCCGGTCGCGAAACCGTGACTACCGGCACGCCCGTCCGGCCTGAAATCATGGACCTGCCAAGTCGGGACGAGGCGGCGGTGCTCTTCGAACTGGATCCCGCACGGCCAACGATCCTGGTGACCGGCGGCAGCCAGGGCGCACGGAGATTGAACGAGCTGAGCGCGGAAGCGGCGGCGCTCATCCCGGCGGAGACGCAGGTGCTGCACATCGCGGGAGCACTGGATTTCGAAAGGGTATCGGAGATCGCGAAAGGCCGCGAAGGCTACCGCGTGGTGGGGTTTTGCGATCAAATGCCCTCGGCCTATGCCATGGCGGATGTGGTCGTCGCCCGCTCCGGGGCCTCGAGTTTGACGGAAATTTCCATCGCTGGCCACCCGTCCATCCTCGTCCCCTATCCCTTCGCGGCTGATGATCACCAGACACGCAATGCCGAGGTTTTCTCCGAGGCGGGTGCCGCCATTCTGATTCAGGAAAGAAATCTGGATGCGGCGAAACTGGCGGATTTGGCAACTTCCATCTTGCAAGACTTGCCAACTTACAAACGCATGGCAAAAGCCGCCCGCGCACTTGCCGTTCCAGATGCCTCGGAACGGGTGTGCAACGCCATCGAAGCTTCCCTCTCGCCCCAATGATCGATTTCACCAAACGCCTCACCGACAAAAGCAACCCGCTCCAGATCCACCTCATCGGCGTGGCGGGCTCGGGCATGAGCGGGCTGGCACTACTTCTGTTAGGCATGGGCCACAAGGTCAGCGGCTCGGACAAGGTGACCACCGCCGAGACCGAGCGGATGCAAGGGCTGGGGCTGAATTTCTCCTCACCCCACACCGCCGCTGCGGCAAAGAAGGCGGACATCGTCGTTTACTCCTCCGCCATCAAGCCGCAGAACCCAGCCTACGCCGCCGCCATCAAGGCGAAGATCCCTCTGCTCCGGCGTGCCGAATGCCTCGCCGCCATCCTCCACACGAAAAAAGGCATCATCATTTCCGGCACCCATGGGAAAACGACCACCTCCGCCATGACCGCCCACGTCCTGCGCGAGGCTGGCCAAAAGCCAAGCCACTACGTCGGCGCGGAAATCCCCATCCTCGGGGCCAATGCTAAATGGTCCGCCGAGGGCGAAACCATGGTCGCCGAGGGTGATGAAAGTGATGGCACACTCGCCCTTTATCATCCCGAGCATGCCGTGATTTTAAACATCGAGGCGGAGCATCTTGATTTCTATCGCGACATCGATCACATCAAGGAGGTCTTCACCACGCTTGCCGATCAGACCGCTGGAAAACTCGTTTATTGCGCGGAGGATCCCGTCGCCCTCGAGGTCTGTGCCGCGCGTGGGAATGCTGTTTCCTATGGCTGGGAAGATGCAGACTACACCGCCACAGATCTGCGGGATCTCAAAGGCTCCTCCGCATTCACCGTAACGAAAAAGGGCGTCGTATTGGGCGATGTCGAGCTGGGCATCCCGGGAAATCACAATGTGCTCAACGCTCTGGCAGCCATCGCTCTCGCGGACAGCTGCGGGGCGGAGTTCACGCTCGTCGCCCGCGCCCTTGCCACCTTCGCCGGAGCCAAGCGCCGCTTTGAGACCAAGTATCTTTCCGCAAACTACCGCATCATTGACGACTACGGCCACCACCCCTCCGAGCTCGCCGCCACCTTGCAAACCGCACGTTCGCTCAAGTCCAAGCGCGTCATCGTCCTCTTCCAGCCGCACCGCTACACCCGCACCCAAGCACTCGCGGACGATTTCGGGAAAGTCCTCCAAGCTGCCGATCTGGTCTTCATCACCGATGTCTATGCCGCCTCCGAGAAACCCATTAAAGGCATTTCAGGCGAGACACTCGTGGAAGCCATGAAACGCCACGGAGACATTCCCGTCACTTCCGTGCCGGATCTCGCCACCGCCCATCAAGCCATCGGGTACGTTCTCCAGCCGGGCGATTTACTCATCACCCTCGGCGCGGGAAACGTCCACGAAGCCGGCACCCGCCTCGCTGCGGATCTGAAAATACTCGAAGAAATGCGCGGCCTCATGCCCGCCGGAGAAATCGATGGGAAACTCTACGAACCGATGGCCCGCCACACCACCATGCTCGTCGGCGGGCCGGCCCAATAATGGTTGGAGCCGCACAGTTTCTACGGCTTCGCGTTTCTCGTGGACTACTGCCGCGAGCGAGGTATCCCCGTGCGCGTCGTGGGCCGTGGCTCAAATCTGTTAGTGCGCGACGGCGGCATCCGTGGTGCGGTGATCCATCCTTCCGGCGGGGTTTTTTCCGAAGTCACCGTAGATGGCAAGGGCCACATCACCGCGGGTGCGGGAGTGCGTTTGAAAAAACTCGCCAGCGTGGCCGGCGGCAGTGGCATCGGCGGCTTCGAGTGGATGGAAGGCATCCCCGGCAACGTCGGTGGCGCGCTGCGCATGAATGCCGGGGCGATGGGGATTGAGACCTTCGATCAAGTCGTCCGCGTCACTGTTCTGGATGAAGACGGCGTCATCCGCACCCGCGAGCGTGAGGAAATCGTCTCTCAATACCGTAACGTCCCCGAGCTTCGCCGGAACTTCGCCCTGCAAGCGGTTTTCAAAGGCAAGGCCGATACCGCCGCAAACATCAAAGAGCGCTGGGATGCCTCACGCGAGAAACGCAAAACCTCCCAGCCCGTCGCTGCCTCCGCAGGCTGCACTTTCAAAAATACGGAAAACTTACCCGCCGGCCGCCTCATCGATGTGATGGGCCTCAAAGGCAGCATCTGCGGCCACGCTGCCGTCTCCGAGGTCCATGGAAACTTCGTCGTCAACACCGGCGGTGCATCCGCGCTGGAAGTTCTCACCCTCATCGAGTTCATTCAGGAAAAGGCGCGCGACGAACACCAGATCGAACTCGAAACTGAAATCAAAATCATCGGTGAAGACGAAGCCGTTTTCTAACAATCAAGAATCCATCAACCATGCTTAGCACCACTAAAATCGCAGTTCTCATGGGCGGCCCGGGATCGGAGCGCGAGGTCTCGCTCGCCTCAGGGAAGGCCGTGCTCAAGGCTTTGTTGGAGCTCGGTCTTGATGCGGTTCCAGTCGATATCACCACCACCGAGATCACGCTTCCGGATGGCATCGGCCTCGCCTTCAATGTGATCCACGGCACCTTCGGGGAGGACGGCCAATTGCAGGATGCGTTGGAGAAACTCGGCATCCCCTACACCGGTGCCGGGCCCGACAGCAGCCGCATCGCCTTCGATAAAAATCTAGCGAAAGCCGCCTTCATCGCCCACGGCGTGCCCACGCCTCGGGCCGAGATCATTGATGTTTCAAACGGCCCCAAGCTCCCTTCCTTTGCCGCGCCTTTTGTCGTCAAACCACCGCGCGAGGGTTCCAGCGTCGGCGTCCACATCGTCCGCCGGCAAGCGCAAGCCGAGGCCGCCATGGCGGATGCAGCGAAGTATGGAAATGACATCCTCGTCGAGGAATTCATCGGCGGCAAGGAACTCACCGTCGCCATTCTCGATGATGTCGCGCTGCCCATCGTCCAGATCACCCCGCCGGAGGGTGTCTATGACATGGCCAGCAAATATCCATGGCTCAGCGGGGCCAAAGGTAGCGAATACCAATGCCCCGCAGATCTCGATTTAGAAATCACCATGGCCGTGCAAGCCGCCGCCCTCGCCGCCCACCGCGCCCTCGGCGTGGAGATCTATTCGCGGGTGGATGTGTTGTTAGATTCGCAAAACCGCCCCTACGTGCTAGAGGCCAACACGATTCCCGGCATGACGGAGACCAGCCTCCTCCCCAAAGCCGCCGCCGCCATCGGAATTTCCTTCCCTGAGTTATGTAAAAAAATCGCCGAACTTTCCCTTAACCTCCGCTCCTGACATGGCCAAGAAACAGACCTCAACATCCCGCCGCAGCAACCGCTCCAAGGTGCTGGAAGTCCGTGTCATGTCGCCGCGGATCGCCTGGTTGGGCCTGCTTTCATTGATTGGAAAAAGCGCGAAATTCGCCTGCATCGCCGCCGCCATCGTGGGCATCGGGTGGGGTGTCTGGCGCGGCATCGAACGCGCTTTCTATCAGAATCCGGATTTCAACCTCCAGGTCATCGATCTCAATCCAAACACCGCCATCGATGAAGCCCAGCTCGCGGAAATCGCGGAAATCGACATCGCGGGCAGCCTCTTTAAAATCAACGTGGCAGAGGTGGTGAAAAAACTCGAAGCCCGCCCGGAAATCGCCTCCGCCACTGCGGAGCGCCACCTGCCAGGCACATTGGTCGTCCGCGTCGTCCCACGCTCACCCCGTGCGTGGATTGCCAGCCCAGAGACAGACCAAACAGAAACTCGCAAGCAAGGCATGTTGCTCGTCGATGACATCGGCATCGCCTACCGCTGCCCGGCAAAACAAGTCGAGCTGGCAGCTTTTCTTCCTATCGTTCACTTGCCGTCCGATGAGGAGCACCCTTTGCAGGAAGGAGCGCCTGTTTCCCACCCGCAGCTCAAGCCTTGTTTGCGTTTGTTGGATTCCGCGAAGGTTGCGGATCCGGAGGCGGCCCATTGGATCGAGTCCATCCGCCAAACCACCGCTTGGTCGCTGAAACTCGTCACCCGTGAAGGCACGGT
>JBBRIB010000217.1:0-5825 GCA_038221745.1 Verrucomicrobiales bacterium | reverse complement strand
GGGCCACAAGCCTCGCGCAGAGGCAGCGGCACTTCCGCCATCGGAATGCTGTCCAGCCACTCCATTCCGAGGTCTTGGGCGAGTTCGCGCAGGTAGCGCTCCTCGTCCACCACGCCTGAGTCCAGCACGTCATCGATGGGTGAGCGCTGGCGGAGAGCGGACGCGCGCAGCACTTCGGTGAGTGCTGGAATGTCGTCACAACCAGTGCGGCGGGCAGGTTCAATCAAGAGCTGGGTCATGGGTGGCGACGTGTTGTCGCTTAAAACCTCGCCGGGCGCAATCTTGTCTGTGCGAATTGGATAAATAGGGTCTTTGCGATCAAAACACGTAATACTCCTTTAGTTTTCTTGACCTTATCGGGAAATAGCGCCACCTTGCCGCGCAAAATGAACGTTCTTTCTCAGTTATCGTTTTTCAAAGTCTCCGCCGGGCTTGTCGGTCTGGCATTGACGTGCTGCGGCACAGGTGGCCCGGCACGATCAGGCTACATGGCAGGCATGGGTGGTCCGGTCCAGCGGGAAACCTCGGGTGGCCCGCATCATCCACCGCCAGCCATTCCAGATGACATTTCCTACTGGGATGGCGATGGCGCACCGGGTAGCCCGCTGATCAAGATCAACCGTGGGCAACAAAAGGCGTTCTTCTACAAGGGCGGTGTCCTAGTGGGTGTTTCGAAAATTTCCAGTGGAACCGAGGATCACGGAACACCACCAGGGACTTATAAAATCACCCAAAAAAGCAAGGACCACAAGTCCTCGGCCTACGGGGTCTTCAAGGACAACACGACGGGCGAGACGGTCAATGACAGTGTGGACATCCGGTTGGATAAAGTCCCGCCCAACGCGACTTTCTACAATGCGCCGATGCCCAATTTCATGCGCTTCAATCACGGTATCGGGATGCACACCGGTTATTTACCGGGTTACGCCGCATCGCACGGCTGCATTCGGATGCCACACCACATGTCGGAAAAGTTTTTTGCAAACGTGGTGTTGGGTACTCCCGTCGTTGTTGAATGAAAGGAGAAGTTTCATTTTTGCCAGATCCGGCAGAGACATTGGAAACCCCGCCGGAAGCGGTGGCGGCATGGGTAGATCTCCCCCGCACCGAGCGACCGCGCTTGATCGATTGCCGTGAGGAAGACGAGCTGGCGATCTGCCAAATCCCGGGCAACGAATGGATCCCGCTCGGGCTGTTTTCCGGAGTGAAGGAAATTTTAGCGACTGGCAATGAACGCGGTGTGGTGGTCTATTGCCACCATGGTGTGCGCTCGCTGCGGGCGGCGAATTTCCTGCGGGTGATGGGCGTGCAGAACGCGTTTTCCATGAGCGGCGGAATCGAAGCGTGGTCGCAGAGGGTGGATGAAAAAGTCGCCCGCTACTGATCAGAGAGGGGCACTTGGGCAAGCAACCAAGCGTGGTAGGGTTCTGAAATTTGAGCGGGGGCCAGGGCGATGATTTCCGGCACCGCGTAGGGGTGGAGTGCGGTGAGAACCCTTTCAAACTCATGGAAAATCGCCCGGCGGGTTTTAAAAATCGCGAGAATTTCCGTGGCGGTTTCCATCTTGCCTTGCCAGCGGTAGATCGATTCCACGGCTGGCACGAGATTGACACATGCTGCGAGTTGCCTTTCCACCAGGGCCGTGCCAATCTGACGCGCCTTCGCGATTTCCGGGAAGGTGCAGAGAACTATTAAACCGTCATCCATGTCGCTCTCTGATCATCGTAAACATCGCAGCAGCAAACTCAAGGTGAAGTCGGGCTTTTTAGAAAAACTGGTGGCCAGACTGGACCGCGTGGAGTCCGGCGAGGTTCAGCAGGTGATGACGCGGCTGCTGCGTGAGAAGGGATTTTTGGAAAAAGTCTTCGAGGCGCTGCACGAAGGGGTGATCGTGCTGGATGCGGCGGGCATCATCGGCTTCATCAATCAAGCGGCTTGCCAGTTTTTCGGCCTCGATCCCGCCAAGTCCACGGGTGAGCTGATTTCCAGCCAGATTCGTGGCCTGGACTGGGACACGCTGGGCAAGCCGGGGCGCACCATTAGCCGCGATCTCGAGGTGTTCTATCCTGAAAATCGATATCTGAATTTCTATCTGGCACCCATCGCCGCCACCGAGGAGGCCGGCGAGTCCCTCGGCTTCGTCATGCTCATCCGCGATCTCACCAGCACCCGCGCCGAGGCGGAGGAAACCTTGGAATCCGAGCGGCTCAACTCACTCACCCTGCTCGCCGCGGGCGTGGCTCATGAAATCGGCAATCCACTCAACTCGCTGGACATCCATCTTCAGTTGCTGGGGAGGAAGCTTCGCAAACTCCCGCCCGGCGACCGTGGGCCGCTTGAAGAAAACCTCAACACCGCCCGCGATGAAATCCAACGGCTGGATGCGATTTTAAAACAATTTCTGCAAGCGGTAAGGCCCACCACGCCGCTGCGGGAACGGACGGATCTGCATGCGTTGCTGCACGAGACGCTCGAATTGTTAGAGCCTGAGCTCGCCTCGCGCCACATCGCAGTGCAGCTGGATCTGGCGGAAAACATGCCGCCCGCCATGGTGGATCCCGGGCAATTCCAGCAGGTTTTCTACAATCTCATCCGCAATGCCGCGCAGGCCATTCCGGGCAACGAGGGGCGCATCTCCATCCGCACGCGGGTGAACGACTATGAGCACATTCTTTCCATCGAGGACAATGGCACGGGCATTTCACCGGAACACATGGGAGCCATTTTCGAACCGTACCGGACGACGAAGCCGTCAGGCTCCGGCCTCGGGCTGCTCATCGTCCGCCGCATCGTGCGCGAGCATGGCGGAGAGATCACCCTCGAGAGCGAACCTGATATAGGGACACGCGTATTGCTTCACCTGCCTCATGCCGAGCGCACGGTGCGGTTGCTGGGCGCGCCCGATGCTGATCCGGTGATCGATCTTTAAAACTCAACCAACCATGCTCCCCACCCTACTCATTGTCGAAGACGAACGCGCCACCCGCGAGGGCCTGAGGAGTGCCCTGGAGGATGAGTTCGATGTTTATACGGCCGCCGGGAAAAGCGAGGCGCTGGCGATTTTAAAATCCGAGCCCATCAAGCTGTTGCTCACCGATCTGCGGCTGGGGGGCGACTCCGGGATGGATTTGTTAGACGCGGTGCTCGCGATGCCCGAGCCACCCATCGCCATCATGATGACCGCCTACGGTTCGGTGGACACCGCCGTGGAAGCGATGCGGCGCGGGGCCTGGCACTTCGTCACCAAGCCGCTCAATCTCGATGAAGTGGAAATGCAGCTCAAACGCGCGTTGCGCAGCCGCAGCCTGGAAACGGAAGTGCAGGTGCTCACCCAGCAAGTGAAAAAATCCCACAAGCTGGAGCGTCTGATCGGTAGATCCGCCGCGATTGGCAAAGTCTCCGATCTCATCCAGCAAGTGGCCGCCACCCGCGCCACCGTGCTCATCGAGGGCGAATCCGGCACCGGCAAGGAAGTGGTGGCCACCACCTTGCATCATCTGTCAGGCAGACCGGCGGCCAAGCTGGTGACGGTGCATTGCGCGGCGCTCTCCCCGCAGTTGTTGGAGAGCGAGCTTTTCGGCCACGAGAAAGGTGCCTTCACCGGCGCGGCCCAGCGCCGCATCGGCCGCTTCGAGCAGGCGGATGGCGGGACATTGTTTCTTGATGAGATCGGCGAGATCGATTCCACCACCCAAGTCAAACTCCTGCGTGTGCTCTCCGAGCGCAGTCTGGAGCGCGTGGGGTCGAACTCGCCCATCAAGGTGGATGTCCGTGTCATCGCCGCCACCAACAAGAACCTGCGGAAAATGGTGGATACCGGGAAATTTCGCGAAGATCTGTATTTCCGCCTCAATGTGGTGAAAATCGAAATGCCGCCGTTGCGGGACCGGCGTGAAGACATCATTTTGCTGGCAGGTAGTTTTCTCCAGGAATTCGCCAAAGAAAACGACCGCCCGGTAAAGCCGCTGTCGGACGGAGCCATGGCGCTTTTGCAAGCCTACCCTTGGCCCGGCAATGTTCGCGAGCTGCGCACCGCCGTCGAACACGGCGTGGTGATGAGCAATGATCCCCAGATCGAGGTCCGCCATTTGCCACAATTCCTTCATTTTAAAACGCAAGCGATGCCGGAATCCGCACCGCTTCAAAAAATCACCCTTGATGCTCCGGCGGAATTCAACTTGCATGCCCTTGAAACCAACACAATCCAAGCTGCACTGGCCACCGCCGCAGGAAACCGCACTCACGCCGCGGACCTGCTGGGAGTCAGCCGCAGGACGCTTCAGCGCAAATTGAAGGACCTTGGAATTTCAAATTAGCCGCTTTTCTCTCTTATCCCAATTTTTCATGAGTCAATCCTCTTCGAATTTCGATACCGGCGTCATCATCCGCCGCAGTCTGTTTTTCCTCATTCTGGTGGCTCTCACCCTGGGCAATCTCTTCACCCTCTTCCGCGGCTTGAATTCGCCCCAAGCGATGGATCAAGCGCAAATCGCCCGTGAAATCGCCCGTGGCAATGGCTTCACCACCAAGATGATCCGCCCAGTGGCCTATGATCAGGCGCGGAAAGGGGAAGAGCGCTCGGTTTCCCTCGTCGGCTTCCAGGACACCTATCACTCGCCGCTCAATCCACTGCTCAATGCGGCGGTCCTCAAGCTCATCGGCGCGGATGATTCGGAGGCCTGGCAAATGAATGAAAATGAAATGGTCTTCCCGCTGGATCGGGTCATCGCCACCATCAGCACTTTGTTTTTCCTGATGTCCATCGGCGTGACTTACCTGCTGGCCTCGAGAATCTTCGATGCGAAAATCGCCGGAGTGACGGCCATTCTGATGCTGTTTTGCGAGACCTTCTGGAATTACTCGCTCAGCGGCCTGCCCCAGATGCTGATGCTGCTGCTCTTTACCTGCGGGATCTACTTCGTCTATCGCTCCGTGGAGGCGACCTCGGATGGTAAAATTGCAATGATCCCCGCCGTGATTGCCGGGGTGTTTTTCACACTGCTCGCCCTCACCCACTGGATGACGGTGTGGATCGCGCTGGGTTACATCATTTTCGCGGCCGTCGCCTTCCGCCCCCGTGGGCTGGTCGGAATCTCGGTGCTTCTGCTGCTGATCGTCGCAGGCATCGGGCCGGTCATCCGGAACATCAATATCACCGGCACGCCCTTTGGCACCGCCTTCCTCACCCTCTATAACGGATTGGGAAGCGGCTCCGAGGAAATGGTCATGCGCACCAGCGATCTCGCGGCAGAACCTCTTGTCCTTGATGGCCTGATCGCCAAAATCCTCCGCACCACGCTCCTCCAAACCACCGACATCATTCCCTTCCTGGGCGGTATCATCGTCGCGCCCTTGTTTTTCCTCTCGCTGCTCCACCCCTTCAAACGAGGCTCGATCGCCAATTTCCGCTGGGCTATCCTCTTGATGTGGATCACCACCGCCTTCGGCCTCGCCATCTTCGGGGTCACCACCGAGAAACTCGATCCCAATCAGATCCTGCTGGTCTTCGCCCCGATCATGACAGCCTATGGGCTGGCGTTTATCTCGATTCTTTGGAGCCGCTTGGAGGTCGTCGCCTCCACGCCGCTTTTGCAAAACGTCCACCACATCGTTATCGTCGCCATCTGTGCCCTGCCCCTCATCCTCTCGCTGCCGCAGAAAGTCCGCGTCGGCATGCAGGTGCGTGACCGCGGCGGCATTCCCCACTGGCCGCCCTACTACGCCCCCGCACTCAACAGCACCAAGACGGGTCTCAAAGGCTGGATCACGGAAAAACAAGTGGTCTTCTCCGATCAACCGTGGGCCGTCGCGTGGTATGCGGACCG
>JBBRIB010000216.1:0-5841 GCA_038221745.1 Verrucomicrobiales bacterium | reverse complement strand
GGTAATGCACCGAGGACGCGCTGTGGAAAATTGAGGAGAAATTCCTCGTGTCGAAAACCCGCAAAGGACTGGAAGGATTGGAAATGTCATAAACCGCCAGCCGCCGTCCCCCTGTCCGCCTCCGTGATCGGCACTCAGCGGCGCGAAAAGATACCCGCGGTGCATCATGACGGCGCTGATCGCCTTGCTTCCGCTGGCACCGTTTGTCGTATTAACGCTTGAAAGGACGGTATTCAATTGGCCCGGACGGTCAACGTTGGGAAATCCCGGGCCTTCCGCCGCCGAAACATGAAGCGGCAGGATCACTAACAATGCCATACTCCAGCGTGCGGCGAGACCGGGAAAGCCAACAAGACAGTCGCTGGGGGCGAGGAACATGGGGGTGGGGAAAGCTTGAGCGCTGAAATCAAAAGGATGCCGGAGAACAGGGGGAAGTTCGGAATTATCAACACAATAGATGAATGCCCTGAATCTAGCTTCACGGGCCGCTTTGCCAAGAATCATTTTTTAGAATCATCTTTGAAGCATTCTCGCGGCTGTTGTTTTTAAGGTTTGCCCGGAGGCATCAGGCGAATCCGAGAACCGGAATGTGAATGCCGTTCTCATCGATCTTGAAAAACAGCGCGTTGATGAACTCGAATGCCCTTATCCGCTTTGGCCCGAAAAGATTACAAGTTCACGCCTGGCAGGATATGGTTATTCAAGGGGTGAGTTCCAGCTCGAGATACGCTTCGATTTCCCGCGAGGGATCGTGGGCACGCATGAGAGCCTCGCCGATGAGCACTGCGTTGGCACCTGCTTCAAGTGCGCGGCGGGCGTCTTCCAGGGTTTTGATTCCACTTTCAGAAACCAACAGCACATCATCGCCCACCTCTTCGGCGAGGCGGGCGGTGGTTGCGAGGTCCACAACGAAGGTTTTTAAATTCCGGTTATTGATGCCGATGAGGTCGGCCCCGAGTTCGAGGGCGCGTTCCATTTCCGGGAGGTCATGCACCTCGACGAGGACATCGAGGGTAAAGTTTTTAGCCTCATCATAGAGGCGGCGGAGGGTATCATCGTCCAGCGCAGCGACGATGAGCAGGATGGCATCCGCGCCGGTGACGATGGCTTCGTGAATCTGCACCTCGTGGATCATGAAATCCTTGCGCAGCAGCGGGGCGGCGGAAAATTTCGAAATCTGGGTGAGATAGGCGAGCGAGCCTTGGAAATATTTTTCGTCGGTGAGAATCGAGAGACAGGAAGCGCCGCCATCGAGGTAACGTTGGGCTTGGCGGACAGGATCGAAGTTCGGATCGATGAGGCCCACGGAAGGGGAGGCTTTTTTCACCTCGGCGATGACGCCCAGTTTGCCCGGCCCGCGATCCAGGGCGCTGCGGAAGCCCCCGTAGTCGTTTCTTTGGAGGGCTGCGGCGCGCAGTAAAGTGGCGCGAGGCATCAGGGCTTCGACTTCGAGACGTTTGGTGGCGATGATTTCTGCGAGCTTGTCGGACATGGTGCGCGGTTAAGAAAACTCAGAGCTGGCAGAATGCCCATGGAAAATTTACAAAATTTGACTTGCTCGGCCCGGCGCGGGATGTAGAAACCCCGTGACGCGTTATCCGACGCGGGCGTAGCTCAGTGGTAGAGCGCCACCTTGCCAAGGTGGATGTCGTGAGTTCGAATCTCATCGCCCGCTCCATTTTTTCGGGACGAATTCACCCCATTTTCAGACTCGTTCATGTTCGTTTGGTCCAAACTCTCCGCTGCGAAGTGGATGGATGCCTGGGAAGAGCGCTTTGCGGGAAGCCCGAACCTGGTCATCGAGGTGATCAAGGGCGGTAAATCCATCCGCGTTCGCCTGTTTTGCAATAGCCAGAAAGAGGCTGATGCGGTCTTCGAGCAATTTGGCGGAAGCATCCGCAAGGTCGCAAATGCAGAATGGACCAAGCCGGTTGACCCGCCGCGGCTCCTCAAGGTGCGCGATGTGCTTCTCCTTTCTCCGGAAAACCGCCCTAAAGAACTTGCCGCGCTCAAGCAGGCGCATCCCAAGCGCGAAGTCATCGTCATTCCGCCGGAGATGGCCTTTGGCACGGGCGATCATGCCACCACCTCCACGGTCCTGCGGCTGTTGGTGGATGTCTCGCGGGAACGCAAGGTCGCGCCATGGTCCGTCGCAGATCTGGGCACGGGCACGGGCATTCTGGCCATCGCTGCAAAAAAATTGGGTGCCGGTGAGGCGTTTGCTTGCGATTTTGATCCGTTTTGTGTCTCTGCGGCACTTCGTAATATCGAGCGCAACAGCACCCCTGACATTGAGGTCAGTGAGCAGGATGTGCTTCTTTGGAATCCTCGCAAGAAAGGCTATGATGTCGTCCTCGCCAATCTATTTTCCACCGTTCTCATTCAAGCCTGGCCTGTGATTGCGAAATCCCTCGCGCCGGGTGGAGACCTCCTCGTTTCGGGTATCCTCGCCACCCAGGCATGGGAGGTTTTTGTGGCGGCGGCAGGTAGCGGCCTTGGCTTCACGAAGGTGATTCGCAAAGGAAAATGGGTCACTGCCCGCGGTGGTCACATGAGCGATCTGATCGCTGCGGGAGCTTGAAGTCACTTCTGGCACTGTGGGCACCAATACGTCGAGCGTTGGCCCAGCACCGCATGGCGGATGGGGGTTTCGCAAATCCGGCAGGGTTCACCTCTTCGATCATAGACAAACAGCCGTTGCTTGAAATAGCCCGGCTCGCCTTCCGAGTTGAGAAAATCCCGCAAGGTGGTGCCGCCTTCGTTGATCGAGGCATGCAGCACCTCGCGGATCGCAGTCACGAGTTTTTCCAAACGGGCATGGCTGAGTTTGTTCGATTTCACCTGCGGTTTGATGCCGGCGCGGAACAAGGCTTCGGAGGCGTAAATGTTTCCCACGCCGACCACCACTTTCGCGTCCATGATCACGGGCTTGATCGCAGCGGAGCGTTTGCGGCAGGCTGCGTGAAGATCCTTTGACGTGAATCCATCTTCCAACGGCTCAGGCCCGAGAGAGCGCAGCAGCGCGTGCTCCAGCGGATTCTTTTCCAACAACAGCAGCACCAATCCGAAACGCCGTGGATCGTGAAACCGCAGTTGTCTGCCATTTTCCAAAGTCAGCGCGAAATGATCATGCTTTTTCCAATCCGCCCCAGGATCGATCACCCGCAAGCTGCCCGACATGCCCAAATGGATTAAAAGGTTGCTTCCATTATCCATATTTATCAGCAAATACTTCGAGCGCCGTCCCACCGCCAGCACCCGCCGCCCTTCCAAGGAGCTGATGTTCGGGGAAATGGGCTGCCGCAAATCAAAGCGCTTTATGATCAGCTCCACCACTTTCATCCCTATCACATGCGGCTCGATGCCCCGCCGTGTGGTCTCTACTTCCGGTAACTCAGGCATGGCGGCAGAATCGGCTCGCCGCGTGCTACGGGCAAGGAAATGATCGGTCTATTGGGAATTGCGGTACTGTTAGCGGTGGCCTATGCCATGTCCGATGCTAGGAAATCCATCCGCTGGCGTACCGTGGGAGCGGCGTTTGCGATTCAAATCACGATCGGAGCCATCGTCTTCGGAGTGCCGATCGGGCGCGATGCCCTCCAAGCGCTTAGCGAAATCGTCACCGGCACCATTTCAGCAGGCAAGGCGGGCATCGATTTCCTCTTCGGTCCGCTCACGGCGGCCGGTGATAGTGGCATCGGCTTCGTATTCGCGCTGCGGGTGTTGCCGATGATCATCTTTTTTTCCTCGCTGATCGCGGTGCTCTATCATCTGCGGATCATGCAGGTGGTGATTCTCGTGTTAGGTGGAGGTTTAAGGAAAATCCTTGGCACCAGTCGTGCGGAATCCCTCTCTGCAGCCGCTAATATTTTTGTGGGGCAAACCGAAGCGCCGCTGGTGGTGAAGCCTTACATCCCCAAGATGACCTCATCAGAACTGTTTGCCGTCATGGTCGGTGGCCTAGCGAGTGTGGCCGGCTCCGTGCTTGCCGGATACGCCGCGATGGGAGTGGAAATGAAATACTTGCTCGCTGCCTCATTCATGGCAGCGCCTGGCGGCCTGCTTTATGCCAAGCTGATCAAGCCCGAAACCGGACAACCGCTCGAAGCCGCCCTCGAATTTGCCGAAGGTGATGACAAGCCGGCCAATGTCCTTGATGCCGCTGCCCAAGGGGCCGCCACGGGGCTCTCGCTTGCCCTCAATGTCGGGGCCATGCTGCTCGCCTTCATCGGCCTGATCGCCCTGCTTAATCTGATGCTCGGGGGAGTGGGCGGGTGGTTCGGCCATGCCGGATTGAGCCTCGAACAGATCCTTGGCTGGGTCTTCGCGCCCGTCGCCTGGATGGTCGGCGTGCCGTGGGTGGACGCGACCCAGGGAGGCAGCTTGATCGGTCAAAAACTGGTGCTCAATGAATTCGTCGCTTACATTCAATTCACCGAGTGGCAAAAAGCCATGACTCCCCAAGCACAGGCCGTCTGTGCCGTGGCGCTTTGCGGATTTGCCAATCTCTCATCCATCGCCATTTTGTTAGGTGGTCTCGGTGTGATGGCTCCCTCCCGCCGTAGCGAGATCGCACGCCTCGGCCTTAAAGCGGTGGCTGCTGGAACTTTCTCCAACCTAACAAGTGCCGCCATCGTGAGTCTTTTCATCAAGTGATTGGATTGATGGGAAAAAGACAGGCACACGCGCCCCAGCGCTTTGTCTTGCAAGCAGTCACATGCGGAGAAAAGCGGTGACAGGCGCTGAGTTTTTTCGGTTCATTGGCACAGCCGCGAGACGCGTCAGCCGCTTATGGGTTGTGGTTGGGGGTGAAGAGATTGACTTCGGCGAGGGTAAGGGGGCGGCAGCGGCCGGGGGCGAGCCGGGGGTCCAGCAGGAGTGGGCCGATGCTTTCGCGGTGGAGGCTGAGGACTTGATTGCCGCAGGCGTGGAACATGCGCTTCACTTGGTGATAGCGGCCTTCATGGATGCTGAGGAGGGCTTCATGGGGTGTGAGGATTTCCAACCGGGCGGGCCGGGTGGTGAGATCTTCGTAGGCAAAGTAGATGCCAGCGGAGAATCGGTTCGCCGTTTCCGGGGCGATGGGATCGCGGGTGGTGACGCGGTAGGTTTTGGAAATTTCGTGATCCGGCTCGGTGACGTCGCGCGACCATCTGCCGTCGTTTGTGAGGAGAAGTAGGCCCGTGCTGGCGCGGTCCAGCCGACCTGCGAGGTGGAGTTCGCCTCGGAGCGGGTGGGGGATCAGATCGATCACGGTGGGGTGCTGTGGATCTGAAGTGGCGCTGAGGTAGCCGGCGGGCTTATGAAGCATCAAATAGACGGCTTCGTGTTGTTGGAGGGTTTCTCCGGCGAGCTCAATGCGGGTGAAGCGGGTGATTTTACGCAGTCCGCATATTTCCGTAGCGCCATCGACAGTGACGTGTCCATCGGCCAAGAGGGATTTGATTTCCTTGCAGGAATGGGTGCCGCGTCGGGTGAGGAAACGGTCGAGGCGCATGGGGGGGATTACTGGGAAACAAGAAACGAGAGACCAGAGGCCAGAAACAAGAAACCAGAAACCAGAGAAGAGGAGGAGATCAGAGAAGAGGAGAGGAAGATCGGGGATCGCGGATTGGGAATCGGGGATCGGGGATTTGAGATTTGAGATTTGAGAAGAAGAAGAAGAAGAAGAAGAAGAGGTTAGGCTTCTTTGCCGCAGCATTGTTTGAATTTTTTGCCGGAGCCGCAGGGGCAGGTGGCGTTGCGGCCGGTGGTCTCGATGGCGAAGCTGGGTTTGCGTTTGGGCAGATTGAGCTTGAGGGAGGTGCCTTCGGGTGAGGGCATGGCGGATGGATCCAGGGT